>CAYTYA010000012.1:0-36603 GCA_964442015.1 uncultured bacterium | reverse complement strand
GACCATTGAAAGATCAACCAATCTTTTCCGTAATAATGGCTACTCTAAGTTTAGCCATAATTATGCGCGCATTGGTTGCAATGATTGCTGGACCCATTGCACTAATGCCTGTATCTCCCTTTGGTGGTGGTTCAATAACATTTGGAACTATAGTTATATCCATACTTGATTTATTTATTATTGGTAGTGCAATTACTTTGGTTGTCATTTTTTATTTTATTTTTCATTATACAAAGTGGGGGATAGCGATGCAGGCGACATCTGAAGACCCAGTTGCTGCACAACTTATGGGTATCCCTATTAAAAAAGTATATGCGTTGGTATGGATCTTTTCTGCGTTAGTAGCAACACTAAGTGGTGTTTTACTTGCACCAAGAATAGCATTATTAGATACATCAATGGGCTTTTTAGGATTAAAAGCATTTCCGGCAGCGGTTTTAGGTGGTTTTGGATCAATCCCAGGAGCAATTGTTGGAGGTGTGATTCTTGGGGTAATTGAAACTATCAGTTTGGGTACTTTGTCATTTCATTTTGAATGGATAAAGGAAATAAATGATATTATTGCTTGGTTTGTACTTATTGCAGTTTTAATGGTAAAGCCAGATGGTTTATTTGGAGTTGAGAAAGTGAAAAAAGTCTAATGAAAGATCGCTATGATCATGAGAATCTTTATTGGATTCCCATCCTAATTATATTTGTTTTCTTATTACCTGTTATTTTAAAAGGCGTCTCGTTTAGTTATAAATATTATTTATTCGTTCTGAATTTGGCAGGTATCTATATCATATTAAATGTAGGTTTAGATCTTCTTAGCGGATTCACTGGACTTGTATCTTTAGGTCATGCTGCATTCTTAGCAGTTGGGGCTTATACATCAGCTATATTGGTTGATCAGTTAGGAGTTCCTTTTTCATTATCGTTAATATGTTCGCCAATTATTGTTGGTTTGTTTGGTTTTATAATTGGTTTTCCTGCTTTGAGGATCTCAGGTATGTACTTAGGCCTTACAACGATGGGTTTTGGGTTTATTGTTAAAAGGATTATTATTTCTTTTCGTGATTGGACTCAAGGATCAGCAGGGTTAGAAGTGTCTTCTCCAGTACTTTTTGGATATACGATTAAATCAGATTGGGATAATTATTATTTGATATACACGTTTGTAATTGTCTCTATTATAATCGGACGACGTATTGCGACATCGAAGATAGGTAGATCTTTTATGGCGATAAGAGACTCGGAACAAGCAGCAGAGGCTTCAGGAATAAATTTATCACAATATAAAATATTAGCATTCTTTATTTCGGGTTTATTTGCTGGTCTTGCTGGAGTATTATTTGCCCATACCAGCTCATTTATTTCTACAGACCATTTTGATATATTGCTATCAATATATTTTATAATTATGGTGCTTGTTGGCGGTGCAAGCTCTATTTATGGGGCAGTACTGGGATCTTTATTTATTGTATTATTAGATAATTTATTTGTGCCATTAATTGAAGATCAAATTCAATTAATATTCAATACGCAGGCAGGCGATATTCAATCATTGATTTTCGGACTTATTATGTTTTTGTTTATTATATTCCAACCCATGGGTTTATATGGTATGTGGCTTAAAATGCGCATATATTGGAAATTATTTCCCTTTAATCCAAGGCAACGATTTACGTAATAATTAGGAGGAGGAGTTATTATGAAAAAAATAATAGGGGTTCTTATTGTAATTGGACTATTTGGTTCAGGCTGTGTAAAGCGTGCACCATCACCAGGAATTACAGAGTCAGAAATTCTTATTGGAAATGTTCAAGATCTTAGCGGTCCAATGAAGGAGCTAGGTGCGATTATACCAAATGGGTCAAATATGTATTTTAAATATATTAATGATCAAGGTGGAGTACATGGAAGAAGTATTAAAATGCTTATTGAAGACCATCAGTATAATCCACAAAAGGCAGTTGCAGCGACAAAGAAGCTGATTGAAAAAGATCAAGTCTTTTGTATGTTTCAAGTTATTGGTACATCTCCATGTGAGGCTATTCGACCAATCTTAGCAGAAACAGGCACACCTTTAATAGCGCCAGCTACCAATTCTGGTACAATGTCTGATTTAACAAAGCAAGCTGGTGATTTGATTTTTCATACGGACACTGGATATGATAGACAAGCAGAAATACTAGTCGATTATATTATGGGAAAGAATTCGGATGCTAAAATTGGATTGGTATATCAAGATGATGATTATGGACAGAACGTACTTTTAGGAATATCCAGAGCAGAATCAAAATATGGCGTAACAGTTCAAAAGGAATCATACCAACGTGGAGCTGTTGACTTTAAAGGTCAGACTATGAATTTATTAAAAGGTGGTTTGACAGATGTTATTATTGCTGGAATTGTTCGGGAACCTGTGGTTATTATGAAAACCGCAGAAGCAATGAATTTTAAGCCAAATTTTTATGGTACTGGTCCAACTATTGATGCCAGAGTTGGAAAAATGGCGGGATCAGCTGGAGAAGGATTCACAGCTACATACTGGGCATTTATGTGGAATTCTGATAAAGCAGGTCCAAAATTATATAGAGAGCTTTGTGAAAAATATGATATTCCTCAACCTTATATTGGATTATATCATTATTATGGATTTGCTACGGCTATGCTTTTAGTTGAAGGTCTAAACCGCGCTGGGAAAAACCCTACACGTAATAGCTTGGTTAAGGGCTTAGAGTCATTCAATGAATGGAAATCAGATACATTTCCACCTATTACATATAGTAGAAATGATCATGCAGGGGTAGATAAAGTAAAACTTGTTCAAATGCAGAATGGCGAGCAAGTCGTCATTTCTGATTGGCTCGAATAAAAGAATACTTAGCATATTAGGGCTCTGTTCTCATAGAGCCCTAATTCTTTTATGACAGATCTCATTATTGATGGTTTAACAATGCGTTTTTCCGGTTTGGTTGCGCTTGATGAGGTTTCCTTTTCAGTAAAAGAAAACGAAATTTTTTCTCTTATTGGACCTAATGGCTCTGGTAAAACAACATTATTTAATTGTATAAATGGATTTAATAAACCCCAAAACGGAACAATATATTTTTGTGGCAATGATTTATTAGATAAGAAGACCTATCGTATTATTAAATCTGGAATATCACGTACGTTTCAAAATGTTCAAAATATTCCATTTATGACAGTATTAGATAATATCCTTTTAGGGGCAAATAGTAGAATTGATACGCTAGGAACACTTAAGAGGTGGGTCAGTAGAGATCAAAGAAAAATTGAAGAATCGATGGCTCTTGAAATCATGGATTTTTTAGGGATTGCAAATTATGAGCAAAAATTTATGATGGGACAACCATTTGGTATTCAAAAGCTAGCTGAAATTGCAAGAGCCCTCGTATCAAAACCAAAATTAATTTTACTAGATGAACCAGCTGCTGGAATGAATGATCAAGAGACAAGAGAAATAGCAAATATTATAAGAGATATAAGGGATGAGCTTGGAGTTACTGTTTTATTAGTAGAGCATGATATGAATTTAGTCATGAGTATTTCAGATCAAATTTGTGTTTTGGAATCAGGAAAAGTTATTGCTCTAGGGGAACCAGATATTGTTAAAGATGATCCTAAAGTTATTGAGTCATATTTAGGAGAACCTCTTGATGCTTAAACTAGTTGGAGTTGAAACATACTATGGAAAAATAAAAGCACTGCATGGAGTTTCACTTAATGTTGAAGAAGGTCAGCTTGTAACTATTTTAGGAGCAAATGGAGCAGGTAAGTCAACAATATTAAAAACTATCAGCGGATTGGTTGAGCCAGAAAATGGGACTATTCATTTTAATAATATTCGAATTGATAGAAAAGATCCAGAAAAAATTGTTTCTATGGGTATTAGCCATGTTCCTGAATGGAGAAGGATATTCCCAGATTTAACAGTATATGATAACTTATTTATGGGTGGATTCTTAATTAAGGAAAAAGAATTGTTAAAAGAAAGAATGGAAGAAGCTTATATACATTTCCCTATATTAAAAAAACGCAAAGATCAATTAGCTGGCACATTGAGCGGTGGGGAACAACAAATGTTAGCGATTTCTCGCGCATTAATGATAAAGCCTAGATTATTACTACTAGATGAACCATCAATGGGCTTATCACCATTATTAGTTCAAGATATTTTTGCTACCATAAAAGAATTACATCAATCAGGTGTTACGATATTATTAGTTGAACAAAATGTCAACCATGCATTAAAAATTGCAGATTACGGTTATGTATTAACAACAGGAAAAATTTTCTTAAGTGGCACATATGATGAGTTAATAAAAGAAGAAAAAGTACGCGAACAATATTTAGGAGAAGGGAAATATACTCGTAGAGAAAAACTATGGGGCGGATAATAGAGATGATGGATAAACCGAATACTAATATAGTAAATACAGTACCAAAATTATTTTGGTACAATGTAGAAAATTATGGAAATGATATTACCATGTGGCGGAAAAATAAAGGTATATGGGAAAGTCACACTTGGAATGATTATGGAAACTGGGCAAGAGAACTAGGACATGCATTAATTGCCGAGGGATTAAAAAAGGGAGACAAGGTTTCTATTTTGTCTGAGACAAGACTAGAGTGGGTTGTAATAGATATGGCTATAATGGGAATTGGATGTATAACTGCGCCTGTTTATGCATCAAACACTGAAGACCAGGTCAAATATATCGTAAAGCATAGTGAAAGTAAGATTGTATTTGCCGAGGATCAGGAACAGTTAGATAAAATGTTATCAATCTGGGATGATTTATCTGAAATAAAAAAAATAGTGGTTATAGATAAATATATTCCAAATGAATTGCCTAATGTGATTTCTATTGAAAAATTTAGAGAATTAGGAGCATCTCATCGTACAAAAAATAAGGGCAATTTTGAAGATAAATTGCATTCTATAAAGCCAGATGATATTATCAGCTTTACCTATACTTCTGGAACTACAGGGGATCCAAAAGCCGGTATGTTCAATAGCAATAATGTTATTTCAGTTGCAAAAAGCTTACCAGATTTATTACCTACCTATAGGAATGATCTAGGAATCTCCTATTTACCTTTATCCCATATTGCTGAAAGATTATTAGGCCATTTTATAAAATTGTATTCAGGATATGTAACGGTTTATGCGGATAGTCTAGAAGATATGCCATACAATCTTCGTCAAACAGGACCAACAGTAATGTTTGGCACTCCCAGAGTTTTTGAAAAATTTTACGCCAAGATTTCTATTGCAATTAAGGGTGCGACAACTTTTCAAAAAACAATATATAATTGGGCGTTATCTGTAGGGAAAAAGTATTCAGAATTGAAAGACGAAGGGAAAGAACCAAGTCTTTGGATAAAATTAAATAGATTATTAGCACATTTTCTTGTCTTTAGAAAAATAAAGGACATGTTTGGAGGTAATATTCGCTATTTGCTTTCTGGTGCAGCGCCTATCTCTCCTAATATTATAAGATACTTTCATTGGGTCGGTCTTGATATTTATGAAGGGTATGGAATGACTGAAACGACAGGAATTGTGACAGGAAATAAAATTGGTAAAGCTAAGATAGGATCAGTTGGTCAAGCTTTGGCTAATACGAAAATTAAGATTGCAGCTGATGGTGAAATTTGCACAATGTGTCCACAAAATATTTCTGGATATTATAAAAACGAAGAGGATACAAAAGAATTGTTAATTCCTGATGAGAATGGAGATGTTTGGTTACATACAGGTGATATTGGATATTTAGATGAAGATGGGTATTTGTTTATTACTGATAGAAAGAAAGATATTATTATAACGGCCGGTGGAAAAAATGTTGCTCCACAAAATATTGAGAATCTATTAAAAACAAGCCCGTATGTTAGTCTTGCAATGGTTTATGGAGATAAAAAACCATTTTTAACTGCTTTAATTACTTTAGATGAAGATGAGATTGCTAAGTTTGCTAAAGATAATAGAATAATGTATCAGGATTTATCTGATTTAACAAAAAAAGAAAAAGTCATTGATTTAATAAGGGGTGAAATCTCTCAGTTAAATAGAGATTTAGCTAGTTATGAAACAGTCAAAAAATTTCGTATTCTTGAAGAAGAGTTGGATCAAGATAAGGATGAAGTAACCCCTACGTTAAAGGTGAAAAGGAAAGTAGTTATAAATAACTACCAAGATTTAATAAATGAAATGTATTAATTCTTGCTATATAAAGAAATCTGGCATTAACTCATTATCGGATAGATTAGAATAATTACTAAAATCAGTTATTCCTTCAGAACGCAGTATTTCTTCATCGACAAAATAATTACCTGTACACTCAGAACTATTCTTTCTTAATACAGCAAAAGCTGCATCGCCCATTATATTAGGTGTGCGAGCTTTTTCCATTACTTTATCACCCCCTAGCAGATTTTGAACAGCTGCAGTTTTAATTACAGTTTTTGGCCAAAGAGCGTTGACTGCAATACCATCCTTTTTCAATTCTCCTGCCATTCCCAAAACACACATGCTCATTCCGAATTTGGACATTGTATATGCTACGTGGGGAGCAAACCATCTTGTTTCCATATTTAATGGCGGTGATAAGTTTAGAATATGTGGGTTATTTGCTTTCTTTAAGTATGGTATACACTGTTTTGAAGCCATATATGTTCCACGGACATTAATTTGATGCATAAGATCAAATCTTTTCATTTCAGTTTCTAATGTTCCTGTAAGTTGAATTGCACTGGCATTATTAATTAGTATATCTATACCACCAAAAGTATCAATAGTCTTTTCTACGGCAGCTTTAACTTGATCTTCAAATCGAATATCTGTACAAATTGCCAATCCCTTTCCACCAGCTTTATCCATTTCATCTGCAGCTGTAAAGATTGTCCCAGGCAATTTTGGATGAGGTTCTACAGTTTTTGCTGCAATTACTATATTAGCGCCTTCTTTAGCCAACCTTAATCCTATTGCTTTTCCTATTCCACGGCTACCACCTGTGATAAAAACTGTTTTATTTCTTAAAATACTCATTACTTTTCCTTTTCTTATAATTTCACCAAGATATTGGATAAATCCCGCCTATTATTTTATGAATCATATAGCGTATCCTTAGAATGTACATTGTCTTGAGTGATATCAAATGATTACTTTACACTCCCCATTCTGGCTTCCGTTTTTCAAGAAATGAAGCAATACCTTCACGACCTTCATCACTTAATACCCGTTCAGCAAAACTATCACCTGCTTTGGATACAAATTCTTCCCTTGGTATATTCGCAATAAGGCTAATCAACCTTTTTGTTTCCGCAACTGCGCCTGGTGCACATTTTAATACCTGATTTTTAATATTTTGTTCAAGATCTTCAAGTTCAGACTCTGTATTACCAGCAAAATCAGCAAGGCCAATCTTTTGCGCTTCTTCTCCATCTATTTGTGCTGCTGTTAGCAATAGTTGTTTCCCTTTTACAAGGCCTAATCTTTGTATAATAAATGGTGAAATTTGTGCGGGCAAAAGTCCAATCCTTGTTTCTGTTAAAGAGAAACGAGTATCCTTATGAGTAATAATAAAATCACCACAGCAAGCTAGACCAAGACCTCCAGCCATCGCAGCTCCTTCAATCACCATTACAGTTACTTGGGGTAAAGTGTTTATAGATTCAAAGAGATTACCAGTTGACATGCTAAATTGAATTATATCTTCCTTTTTTGATTTTCCATCAAATATAGATTTAATTTCTTTTAAATCAGCCCCTGCACAGAATACTCCCCCTTTACCCCGAAAAGAAATTCCCCGTATAGAAGGATCATTGTGAATTGAATTAAAAACATTATTAAAGTCTTCAATCATATCATTGGTAAGAGCATTGCGACTATTGGGACGATTAAGCCAGATAGTAAGCCATCCATTTGAAATATCTAATTCTAGATTTTTTGTATGTGGTAGATTAGTCATGATTTTTTTTTGTTTCCTCAGCAATTATATGTGGAACTGGTATCATTATATCTAAAAGTTGTTGAGCATATGCTTTTCCTTGAGGGTCAACATTTAGACTAGCCATACCACCACCACCTAATGAATTCTTAAGTAAAAAATTTAATCCGTTAATTCCGGGAACATCCCACCGTTTAACTTCGCCTTTTAGAACGTGAGCAAAATATTTTGCTACTATTTCTATTGAAAGCGCCTTTCGAATATATGGAAAGTATTCAGCTTTTCTTGCTATGACTCCAATATTAGAATGATCACCTTTATCACCACTTCGCGCATAAGCTAAATTTATCAATGCTACCTCCGTATCAGTAATATCTATATTATCAGATAAATCAGATATTTTTTTGTTGGTATTCATATGATTTGATTTTGCTTTAAAGGTCTCTACTTCATACTGTTTATTATGTATATCTACTGTGGTAATTATTTGGTCTTTTGGTATTAAAAAAGAAAATAAGCGTATGGATGACGATACGGAAGGTCTTCCTCCAAACATATTGATAAACCCAGGAGTCATTCCAGTTGAAGCTTGTGCAAGTTCTTTCGAAAGTAATATTAATGCATCTTTTTGTTTGTGTTTAGCAATAATTCTCAATAAAACTTCCCGTGACTCCGCTTTAGTTCTATTATTTCCATAAGTTGTTTCAGTTCCGATTATTGATATATTTGTATCCAAATAATCATCCAAGCCGTTTTCCGAAAAAATGCGTTTAGTCTTTTTAATAATTGCATCAGCAGTAACTTGGGCTTTTTTTGGAGCATTTATTCCACAAATAATCACAGCTATTGTAATTCGATAACCATGCCAATATGTGGCCGATACTTTATATGCATTTGTTGGTGCAAATCCTTTTGCTCCCTTAACCAGTACTTTTTCATGATCTACTTCTTTAATATGAACATTTGTAAAATCACATATCACATCAGGAAGGAGATAGGACCCAGGGTTACCAATTTCATAAATAAATTGTTCCGCTACAGTGCCAAATGACACAATCCCGCCTGTTCCTTCAGGTTTGGTTACAATGAAGCTCCCATCAGATGAAACTTCAACAATAGGAAATCCCATGTTATCAAAATTATTAACTAAATGCCAATCGGTGAAATTTCCACCAGTGCATTGTGCTCCACATTCAATGATGTGGCCTGCTAAGCTCCCAGCAGCAAGCTTGTCATATTCATTATATTCCCAGTCAAATTCATGCATTAATGGACCTAACACAACTGCACTATCAACACATCGACCCGTAATAACCATATCTGCACCTAGCTCAAGCGCATGTCTGATACCAGCAGCGCCTAGATATGCATTGATACTGATAATTTCTTCTGGCATAGCTTTATCAGTTTCTAATTCTTTAACTGGTAGTTCTCTTAAAGAATTTTCTTGATTAATTAAATTATCACCTTCAACAATTGCGATATTTAATTTTATTCCTACCTTTTTTGCTTCTTCTAATACTGCATTACGACATGATTTGAGATTAATACCACCTGCATTACTAATAACTTTAATACCTTGTTTTTTTATATCAGATAGAAGGGGACCAATATGTTTGATAAAGTCAGTCGCATATCCTAAATCAGGATTCTTCATTTTTGCACCAGCAAGAATAGACATAGTGACCTCTGCCAGATAATCAAAAACAAGATAATCTATACTTCCACTGTGTACTAGTTGTGGTGCAGCGCTACTTGTATCACCCCAAAAAGCAGAAGCGCATCCAATTTTAACTGTTTTATTTTTTTCCATTAATTCTATTAAAACATTTCTTTTTTGGAAGACATTTTCTTCAACATTTTTGGGGGATTAAAACGTTCACCATATTTTTTTTCTAGCTCTTTAGATCTCTTTTCAAATTCCTGAATTCCATAATTATTTACAAACTGTAGCGTTCCTCCTATGGCAGGATCAAATCCCCAGCCAAATACACTTCCAATATTAGCATCAGCTACAGATGTCACAACATTTTCTTCATAGGTGCGGATTGTTTCTATAGCTTGTATAAATAATATTCTTTCTATCATTTCATCTTGACTTAAAGGGGTTTTTGAAGGCGGGAAGTGTGTTTGTAATTCAGGCCAAAGATATTTTTTCCCATTTTCTGGATACTCATAAAAACCTGCACCATTTGCTCTCCCTAAACGATTCATTGTTTCGGTCATTAGATCAATTACTAGATCTGCAGGTGATAATGGAAGCTCTTTTCCTTCAGCAGCAAGATCTTTTCTAGTTTGATTTCTTATTCGCACAACTAAACCAAGATTTATCTCATCAATTACGGCAAGAGGTCCCACTGGCATGCCAGCCTTTTTCCCTGCTGATTCAATTTCTTGCGGATGGTTTCCTTCAGCTAGTAAAGCTAATCCTTCATTTGTGTATGTACTAAATACTCGGGATGTGTAAAACCCGCGACTGTCATTTACAACAATTGGTATCTTTCTAATTTTTAATACATAATCAAAAGCTTTTGCTATCGTTTCATCATTGGTGTTTTCACCTTTGATAATTTCTACAAGCTTCATTTTATGAACAGGAGAAAAGAAGTGTATACCAATAAATTTTTCTGGGCGAATAGATCTTTTTGCAAGACTAGAAATAGGAAGAGTAGAAGTGTTGGATGCAAATATTCCATTTTCATCCATGATTCTTTCAGCTTGAGTTGTAACTTGTCCTTTCAAATCACGATCTTCGAATACTGCCTCAATTATTAAATCACAATCCTGAAGTTTATTGTAATCATCTGTTGTTGTTATGCGATTAAGAATTTTATCTGCATTTTCTTGTGTTGTTCGACCAAGTTCAACACTATCATGTAAAATATCTTTTATTCTTGAAAGCCCTTTATCTGCATTTTCTTGAGAAGAATCAGTCATTACTACTTCAATTTCAGATAAGGCTGATACATATGTTATCCCGTGACCCATTAATCCAGATCCTAGTACACCAAGTTTTTTTACTGAAGTTTGATCCACATTCTTTGGTCTGCTTGCACCAGAGTTAATTTCATTTAGTTGGGACTTAAAAGTATTAATCATTTTTTTTGATTATTTCCAGTAAGCAATTTGGTAAAATATCTGTATTGAATTATTATTTTCATGATTCCATTTATTCTACAATAGATTGGTTGAACTGGAGCATCGATGAAAGTTTTAGCAATCAGGTATTTCTTCTATAACCATATCCTCCATGAAGTTGCAGTGACGCAAGTTAAAAAAGCAAGTTACTTTAATTTTATTTGATTAGAAGTAAATCTATAAATCAAAAATTGAGGGAGAATACGGAATATTGGGATGATAAACTTCCATTGCCAGGGTAAAATTAATTTGCGTCTTTTTCGTTGAATTGAATTAGCGATTATTTTTGATGCTTTATTAGAGTTCATTAAAAATGGCATTTTAAATTCATGATCTTTTGTCATTTCTGTATCAATATACCCTGGAAATACTGTAGTTAATGATATTCCATAGGGTTTAAGGGTGTAAACCCAGCTCTCCGTTAAGTTGCTTAAGGCTGCTTTGCTGGATGAATAGCCTCCATGTTGAGGTATACCTCGAAAGGATGCAATGGAACTAATGATTGCAATCCTTCCTGAATGTTGTTCTTTCATTTTTGGAATGAATGGTAGAACGCTATTAGTTACACCAAGTAAATTTATATTATGTATTTTATTTATTTCAGATGGATCCCCACTTAAAATATTATCATAACCTCCAATTCCAGCATTTGCTATTACAATATCTATACCTTTAGTAATAATTAAAAAATTTTCTATAGCATCGTTGCATTTTTTTCTATCTGATACATCGATATTATACATTATTGGATTCCCGCCCAACTTTTTGCATTCATTTGCAACGGATTCCAAACGATCATTTCTTCTAGCTACTATACCAATAGTGTAATACTTTCGAGAATAATAGTATGCTAGTGATTCCCCAATGCCGCTGCTTGCACCAGTAATAAAAATATTTAATGACATAATTGTTTATATTTTAATAAATATTTTTTTTCGGTATAACCAGTATAAGATTAGCCACCACGCTAATACATGGCTTAATGCAAATAAAAGTGATCCATTAATATTGCCGGCTATGGGTTGAAAGAATGTGCTATATAGGTAATTATAACCTGAAACTAAATCTCCATTAAATATAAAATTTATATTAATAATTGTTTTCACCCATATACCAGAGCCAACAAAAACAAAAATAGAGTTCGTTCCAAAAATCATTAATGGCCAAAACAGTTTTTTATAATTTTTTAAATCAATAAGAAATATGAATAGAGCTAAGAAGAAAGTTGCTATTCCAGCAGTATATAAAACATAACTGCTTGTCCATAGTGGTTTATTAATCGGAAAGAAAAATCCCCAAATCCATCCAATTGCTGCAATTTGTGCAGCATGTATTATTAAAGATTTTACAAGTAAACTTTGATTCTCATTTTCTTGAATGAGTATACCTATATAATACCCAATAAGAACAGTAACCGTTGCAGGTATAGTGCTTAATAAGCCTTCGGGATCAAATGGGACTCCATTTCCAAGCCAGAGATGCTTTTCACCTAATAAAGCTATATCAATGGTACGTACGATATTGGTATTAAGTCCGTATGGATCATTTCCTCCAAATAAAAATAATATGCACCAATAACCAATAAGAATGATACTACAGGGAATCCATATTTTATTATCTTTTATGTACAATGAAATTATTGATGCTAATCCATATGCTAAACCAATGCGCTGTAAAACACCCATAATACGCAAACTGGACCAATCCCAATCTTGGCGAATAAATGGATATGCGTTTAGCATTAAACCAAATGCAAAGATTGTTACTGTCCTCCAAAAAACTTTTTTAATTACGTCTACTGATGGTTTGTAATTGTATTGTTTAAATGAGAATCTCATTGCAACCCCAACAATAAATAAAAAGAAAGGAAAGACTAAATCTGTTGGAGTACACCCATGCCATTTTGCATGCCGTAAAGGACTATAAACATATGACCAACTTCCCGGTGTATTAACAATGATCATAAAAGCAATTGTTAGTCCTCTCAAGCAATCAAGAGCAAACAGTCTATTTGATTTAGTATTCATAATTAATGATAAATTGCAGATATACCTGCACCCAAAAGAGCGGAGTTATCCAAGTTTGATGTCATAATAAAACCTTTCTTTAAAGCATTATTTTTAAAAAGGTGATTTTTAATTTCTAAGGGTAACACGTTAGACTTTTTTATCATATTATATATATTATTATGTAATGGATCCCAAAGTAAAGGTGTATTTTTTGATAGATGAAATAATTTTCCAAGACCTTGTCCTATAATTATCCGTTCCAATAAATTATTTTTGTACGGGTGATTATTATCCAAAAAACGATGTTTTGGGTTCAAAAGTTGAAATTTATTTTGCCAACCGCTAAAGACTGTTTCAATACGTTCCACAATTAATGTAGACATATATTTTGTTATATCCTCACAAGTTAATAAAGCCGCTTGATCATTTTCTAATGCTCTTGTAAAAATTTCATTTGCATAAATTGACTTATCCTGAAGTATATTAATTGGCGTTTTGGAATAATTACTATATAAAGATTGAATACCTTGAAGTGATGTGAACTTCTCCATAGAAATATTATTTTCATTTACTATTTCCCATGTCTTTGCCATCCATGAAGATATATTATCAAATGTAATTAATTTATTTTCAAGTTTTAATGCATCTGCTGTTCCTGTACCACCACCTATATAATAGCCATTTTGTATACCGTTGAATAAACCATTATTTCCATATTCTTCACCAACTCCACAGTTATCAGCATCGCTTCCAATATATTTAATTGGTTTATATAAATGAACATCAGATTTTTTTAATAGATTCTCTAATTGAATACAAAATTTTGGCATTCTTGGTCCATTTGCAATTGCCCCAATACCTCTTGAATCATTCGTTTTTAACCCTACCATGCCAACTCCTATCAAAATGGGTTTTTCAATATTTAAATTAATGATAGAATTATAAAATGATTCTATAATTGTGTTCCCCTGAACAATTTCATCATCATTTATATTGTACTGCTCTTTATTGTATTCATTTAATTGGGTATCCATATCTACTGGAGAAAAGATAGAATTAAATTCTGATATCTCATTATAATAGTGATGTGATAATGATGTGATAGTAAAATTTGTTGTATTATTAGATTCTATAATACCTGAAGAAACTTTAGATCCTCCTCCATCGACTCCGATAATAGTATATTCTTTTTCTTTTGTATTCATAAAAATATTTATAGCCTCTTTGTATATAATAATTAATGAATAAAGTAATCTATTTTTAGTCATTAATTTATACAAGAATAGAATTGGATGTAGAATGCTTGATTAAGAGCAATTAACTTTGAAGCTAGATGAAAGACAATCAAATAACTTTATCTAAACTTATTCTATTATTTTTATGCTTGTTGATAACAGGATGTCAGACCTTTGTTAGCAAAGAAGAAATAGAGATTATCCAAGAGCCCTGGGAAAAACTTTCACTTGATAAAAAAATAGCGCAGATGATTATGTTTCGATTAAAGGGAGATATAACAAACGAAACAACATTCGAATATAAACAGTTTCATAGATGGATAAATGAATTGGGAATAGGTGGGGCGGTTGTCTATGGAGGAGGATTAGAAGAAACATTTAATCGTATTCAAATAGCTCAAAGTTGGTCAGAGATTCCGTTATTTATTGCTGCTGATTATGAAAGAGGACTGGGTCAATGGTATGATGGTGCAACTTTATTCCCAACAAATATGGCGGTAGCAGCAACGGGTCGAAATATTTTGGCGTATGAGCAGGGTATAATTACAGCCAAAGAAGCAAAAGCTTTTGGGGTTAATATGATATTTGCACCAGTGATGGATGTAAATAATAATCCGGATAATCCTATTATCAATTTCAGATCGTATGGAGATGATCCACGTATGGTTAGTATTTTTGGAAATTCTTTTATTCGTGGTGTTCAAGATCAAAATATTTACGCTTGTGTCAAGCATTTTCCAGGGCATGGAAATACAGCAACAGATAGTCATACTCGATTACCAATAATCCCAGGTAATAAAAGGGACTTTTCTAAAATTGAGTTACCGCCATTTAAATCTTCAGTAAAAAATGGTGTGAAAATGGTAATGACAGCACATGTAATAATACCTGGCATAGATCGCTCTAAAAAACCAGCAACTTTATCTTCTGTAATTACCAATGGATTATTAAGAAAAAAATTAAAGTTTGATGGTTTAATAGTTACAGATGCCATGGAGATGGGAGCTTTAAATAATATCAAATCTTCTGAGGCTTGTGTAAGAGCAGTAGAAGCAGGTGCTGATATTATTTTATTACCTCTTGATGTTGACTCAACAATACATGCAATAAAAGAAGCAGTCCTAACTGGACGCATATCGGAAGAAAGAATAAATGAATCTGTAAAAAGGATTTGGTCGGCAAAGGATGATCTTAATCTATTATCAGATAAAGGTATAAGAGATTGGGAAGAAAGCATTTCTATAATTGGAAATTCTGAGCATAAAAAGATTGCGAAGAAAATAGCGCAATTATCTATTACCGTTGTTAAAGATAAAGATGACTTATTAAGTAAAATTTCAGATTATAACAAGATTGCTCATTTGGCAATTACTGAGAATAAAAACTCTCAGAAGTATTTGCTCCCTATGAAAAATAGATTAAATAGTTCTTATCCAGATGTAGAAGAAATTATTATAACTGAAAAATTGAATGACAAAAAAATATATGAAATAGCTAATAAGTTAACGGATATTGATTTGGCCTTCATATCGGTAGTTGTAAGAATTCGAATGAATAAAGGAATAGCGACTATAGATCCTAGTTATGCAGATTTATTAAAAACGTTACATGATAGAGGAGTCCCTTTTATAGTAACTAGCTTTGGAAGCCCTTACTTACCAGACTACGATTATGTTGATACATATATTGCTGCCTATGGATACGGTAGCGTTTTGGTGGAAGCTGCTGCTAATGCTTTATTAACAAATATTGATATTACAGGTCGTTTACCTGTTGATCTTGATAAAAAATTAATAAGAGGTAGTCAAAACCTTGTTTATCGTGATGATTCTAAATTAGAGAATATTGATGTCTCTTATTCTTTATCAGTAATAGATAGTGCAATAGAAGCTAAAATTTTTCCTGGTGCACAAGTATTTATTTCCCAACATGGGGAAACACTCGTTTCAAAAGGATTCGGATACCATACATATCATAAATCAAAAGAAGTTTCTACAGAAACTATATTTGATCTTGCATCAATAACGAAAGTAGTATCTGCAACTCCAATTGTAATGAAGTTAGTTGAGAATGAAGAACTCTCTCTCGAGCAGCCTATCAATGATTTTTTCCCAGGTTTTTATAAATCTGGGAAGGATACAATCAAAATTCGCCATTTATTAATTCATGAATCAGGGTTAAGTGCTTATCATCGATATTTTCTTGAAAGTAAATATAAAGGAAGGGGTGATATTCTTGATAATATAATTAATCGGAGACTTACATATAAGCCAGGAACTGAATACAAATATAGTGACCTTGGAATGATACTATTAGGAACAATTTTAGAAAGAATAGGTGGTAATAATCTTCATGCTCTTGGAAAAAGTTGGTTCTTTACACCGCTTGGAATGAACAATACATTTTATAATCCCCCTGCAAATCAATGGAAAAATATTCCACCAACCGAAAGAACAGTAACACCAATTGGGACTTCCAATGATTCATTTAGGAGAAAAATTGCTAATATATCTACAAAATTATTTGGTCCTATGAAATCTCTGTCATATGATATTTTTCCAAGAAAAACTGCTCATGGTTATGTCCATGATGAAAATGCAAATTTGCTTGGCGGGGTATCTGCTCATGCAGGATTATTCTCTAATGCTGAGGATCTGGGGAAATATGGCCAGATGTTATTAAATGATGGAATGGTAGGAGATAAAAAAATTATTGATAAAGATTTGTTATCATTATTTACTAAAAGACAAAGTACAGTTGATGAAGCAAATAGAGGATATGGATGGGACCGACCTGATCGCGATGGATCAAGCAGTGCTGGCGATTATTTTTCCGATAAGACTTTTGGCCATTTGGGTTATACGGGTACTTCTTTTTGGATAGACCCAGAGCAAGAGCTAGTAGTTGTATTACTTACAAATAGAGTCTATCCGACACGAAAAAATCTTGGAATAAAGCACGTTCGTAGAAAATTTCATAATACCTTAATTAAATCAATACTTCGATTAAATTAGATTTACTTTTTAAATAGTAATCTCTTGATTATTGATTGATTATTTTCAATCTAAGTAAATTATTTTATGTATTTATCTTCAAAAGAAATAATAAGAACTGCCGGTTTGATGACAGGTACATCCATGGATGGTTTGGATATTGTTGTCGCAGATATCAGTTTGAATAACGATGTGCATTATCAAATAATTGATGATATATCTATACCATATCCTAAGGATCTGAAAAATAAAATTAGACAAGTAGTTTATAATCCAGAATTAGATTTCCATAAATTAGATGCCTATCTTGGGCAATGGTATGCAGATACATTATATGCTCACTTACAAAAAATAGAAATAAATAATTTAGATCTAATTGGCTCTCATGGTCAGACAATTCATCATATCAGTGGAAAATCTTCATTACAGATTGGTTCTCCAAAATACTTAGTGAAAAAATTAAACGTTCCAGTAATTTCAGATTTTAGATCAGCAGACATTAATGCAGGAGGAACTGGTGCTCCTTTAATGCCAAAAATAGATGAATGGTTATTCAGAAATAAAGAAACTTCAATAATTACATTAAATATTGGTGGAATAGCAAATGTAACATTATTACCACCAAAATATAATAATGATGTAATAGGGTTTGATACAGGACCTGGAATGTCTTTACTAGATGAAGCATATCTTAAGATATTTAAAGATGGTTTCGATCATAATGGAAACGTGGCTCTTAAAGGCAATGTTGATAGAGATTTAGTTACTACATGGTTAAATCAATCATACTTTATTCAGGACCCACCAAAATCAACAGGAAGAGATCAATTTGGTTTGAATTGGCTTAATACATACATGAAAAATATTGATAAACATAATAATGAAGATATATTGGCGACATTGTCTTATTTTACTGCACAGTCTATATTTTTAGCATGTGAGGAATTCATTAATGATAATAATGTAAGTATGTTAATTGTAAGCGGTGGAGGTGCACATCATATGTGCACAATGAAATTTTTGAAAAATCTTTTTACACCAATACAAGTTGTACCATCAAGTAAGTTGAATATTTCGGTTGATAGCAAAGAAGCACTAGGCTTTGCCATGCTTGCCGTTGCGAATGTCAAGGAAATTCCTGGTAATTTACCTTCAGTAACTGGAGCAGATAAATCCGTTATATTAGGGAAGATGAATTTATGATTACTTTTCAAGACCCTATGGCAATTCTAGTATATTTGATTGGGATAATAGGTTTTATCTTTTATCTTGATTCTAAAGAAATTTTTTCAGGATTATTTAAATATCTACCAACGGTTATTTGGATATATTTCCTCCCTATGTTTTCTACAACATTAGGTATTCTTCCAGAATCTTCCATGTTATATGATTGGATAAAAACTTATTTACTTCCACCTGCATTAATCTTACTGCTTCTTTCATCAAATTTTACTGCATTAAAGAAACTGGGTTTCAAAGCTATTTCAATAATGTTCATTGCTACAATAAGTGTAGTGATTGGTGGGATAGTATCATTTGGAATATTTTCAAGTTGGCTCCCTGATAATTCTTGGAAAGGTTTAGGCGCCCTTTCAGGAAGTTGGATTGGTGGTAGTGCAAATATGGTTGCGGTAGGAGCATCTATTGGAACTCCAGATGATTTATTTGGAATAATGATAATTGTGGATACAATAGTCGGATATGGTTGGATGGGAATTGTGATATTCTTTTCTGCCTATCAGGAGCGAATTGATCGCTGGAATGGGGTTGAAACTTCTTTAATTGATAATATCAATATTCAAATGAGTGACATTGAATCAAAAAGAAGACCAATTAGATTTATTGATTTGATTGCTATTGTATCAATTGGAATGATAGGTGGATATTTTTCATTAATAATTGGTGAGTGGCTTCCGGATTTAGGAAGAATTATTACAAGTTTTGGTTGGACTATTATTATAGTAAGCATTTTAGGTATTATTCTATCTCTTACACCATTATCTGATCTAGAAAATGCTGGAGCTTCACATATTGGTAATTTTTTCCTTTATTTATTATTAGCTACTATTGGCGCAAAGGCAAATCTTACTTCAATTGTATATGCTCCTGTATTTCTTCTGGTAGGTATATGTTGGATTACTGTGCATGCATCCATCCTGTTTATGGGAGGGAGATTATTAAAGGCGCCAATGTTCTTAATTGCTACAAGTAGTCAGGCCAATATAGGAGGAGTTGTAAGTGCCCCTATCATTGCAACAGTATACCAGAAATCACTTGCACCAGTAGGATTGCTCATGGGCGTCTTAGGTAATATTATAGGTATTTATTTTGGATTATTAACCGCATGGATATTATCGTGGATATCCAATTATTATTAATAAATCTATGTATTTATTCTATTGATTTTTCTGTAGAAAAAAGTTCCACTCAAGGTCAATATGAATCCAACTAGCGATGGTATGAAAGCCGTAATCAAAGTAATGATAAAAAATGAACTATATAGTAAAATAACTATAATCATACTCCATGGATAAAAAAGTGCTTTGTATGGTCGGTTTTTATCTGCCCATTTTTTTCTCAAAATATATATTGATCCAAAAGTCAAAATATTAAATATTGTACTTGTTGCAGAAAAAAAATCAATAATCATTTCATATGTATTCGTTCCTGAAATACCTGATTGTTGGTAAGTGGCTAAAACCGAAAAAATTAGTAATACAGTTGCCCATATTCCTTGACCAATAAGAGCATTATTTGGAGTATTATATTTTGAATGAAGACCTTTGAATTGTTGAAAAAATAAACCATCACGCGCCATGGCATGCCAGGTACGGCTCTTGGTTAAAATTTGTGTACTAATATTACCAAATGCATTGATTGCAACTGCAAGCGAGATAAGGATACCACCTGAAGTCCCTAAAACAACTTTCATTGCAGCTGTTGCAACCCATTTATTTTCTTTAATTGCTTCGACATCTAATTGATATAAATAACCAAGATTTGCCCCTATGTAAAGAAGCATTACGCCAGTAATACCTATAAATAATGATAAGGGGAGAGTGCGTTGTGGTTCTTTTATTTCTTCTGCAATGTAAGTAGCTCCTTCCCATCCGCTAAATGCAAAGAATGCGTATCGTAATGCTGCACCTACAGACAGAATTGTATGCCAACCAAACGTTTCAGGCCAAAATGGATCACTAAAATTTTCTATGTTTCCAGTATTAAATCCTGTAAGAGTTGCACCAATAATTCCACCGAGGGCCGCTATCTTTATAATGCTGAAAAAAACCTGAACTTTTCCACTAAGACTTACACCAAACAAATTTATAAATGTTAAAATCCATATAGTGATCAATGACAAAAAAAATATAGTAATTAGATCAAATTGTTGACCGTATATGATTAGCCATATTGAACTAATATATTCTGAGAAAACCAATGCGACTGCTACTATAGATGCAGTTTCTGAAACAAAGAACATTGCCCAACCTCTTATGAAAGCAATGTATGGTCCATAAGCGGCTTTTAAGTAAACATAGGGCCCTCCTGATTTTGGCATCATGGCAGACAATTCTGCATATATAACGGCCCCAAATATTGTAATTAGACCACCGATTATCCAAACAACCCCAAATAAAGATGTGCATCCTACGAGTGCCATAATTGATGCAGGAACGCGAAATATTCCCGAACCAATTATTCTACTAATTATTATTGCAATAGATTCTTTTAAACCGAGATCTTGTTTGTAGTCAGTCATAGTTGAATAAATATATACTCAATATAATGGTACGAGTAATTTGATCGCAGATAGTTTTTATTATTAATGATTTATTCAACAGCAGATTCAAGGAGCTTAATAGATATAGTTCTTTCAGCTTGTAATTCTACTGGTAATGAAATGGGGAGAGTAGCTTGATAAAAACCATGACCACAGGGAAAATTTGTAACTATGGGAAAATCCATCTCACCGCAAATATCCATTACTATCTCATCAGTTGATTTTGAGAAAGATATATCTTCATCTTTTATATTAATTAGTTCTCCAATGATAAGCCCTGAAATATTATCCAACATGCCAGCCTTTTGCATATGGATAAGCATTCGTTCAAAGGAGTAGTAGTATTCATTTAAATCCTCAAGGAATAAGATTGCATTCGTAGTATCATATGCATCATTTGTCCCAAGACGATTAATCATAAGCGTTAAGTTCCCACCCAACAAAGGCCCAACCGCATTCCCAGCTTTTAATATATGTGGTTCCATTGTTTTAGGAGCAATGATTTGAGCATTTCTTTTGCCAGATAAAATATTAATCATTTGATTAAAATTATAATCAACGAAACCATCTTTATATGATGACAACATAGGTCCATGAAAAGTCACCAACTCACTACGTTGTGTTATAGATATTAGATATGAAGTAATATCACTATATCCCAAAAATATTTTTGGATTTTTTTTAATTAATTCATAATCAAGCAAGGGAATTACTTTATTAGCTCCATATCCACCACGAGCACATATAATTGCATCAATGGAAGGATCTGTAAACATGGAATGAATATCATCTGCTCGTATTTTAGGACTTCCTGCAAAAGGTCCATCTTTTGCATAGATGCTTTTTCCATATACAAGTTTATAATTTTGATCAGAAAATATTTTTGATGTTTTCTTTAAAATATTTTCATCTATCCAATAAGAAGGACTAATGATTCCAATAGTAGATCGTGGTTTTAATTTCTTTGCTTTTATCACAGTTTTAATTCGGTTAGTGCATATATTATATCATCCTGAAGTTTTCGATAAGGTTTAGATGAATTAACAAATCCATTCATTAAAATGGAAAAAGCGAGAGTGCTATTAGTTTTTGAAACAATATAACCAGATAGACAATTTACTCCTGAAAGAGAGCCCGTCTTTGCCAAAATAGTAGTTGATGTATCAATATCTTCTAATCTATCTACCAATGTTCCATCTAATCCGCCAATAGGAAATGTATTTAAAAATGGCTTACGAATATTTTTATTATTATATGCCCATGAAAGAAGTGTTATAAAATGATTAGGACTGCTATAATTATATCTTGATAATCCTGATCCATCACTTAAACCAATAGTATTTGTATCGATTCCTACAGTATCATGTAGGAAAGTTTTTATTGCTAGAAGACCATTGTTCCAAGTGCCAACTGTATCATAGACTGTTGAACCAATATGTTTCACTATTAATTCAGCAGTAAGGTTTTCGCTATCTTTCATAAGACCATTAAGTGAATACATAATAGATTCAGACACATGTTCTGTTATTTTTATTGCATTGTTTGGTACTGATCCTTGAACAATATGTTTAATATTTAGACCTTTATTTTGAAGCATATCTGCAAAAATAGTACCAGCATATAAAGTGGGATTATGGATATTACGTTGCAAAGTATCTACAGTCGCAGTATCCATTATATTTCCAGATATTAAAAAATTATTTGTTTGATTTTCCCAGTCTCTTTCAATTCTAAATTTTTGAAAATCAATCGTATCATTTACAGTGATTGATTCATTTTTAATAGTTATATAATTTGTTATTGGATAGGTATTAATTATGTTAGGGTAACCCAGTTTACTAGGTGAAACAAAAAAATCAACACAATTTTCATTTAAAGTCATGGCGCTGATTTGTCCAGCATGCCACCATGATCCTTCATCCCACATCCATCCAGGTCCATAAACAAGATTGTCAAAAATAGAATTATCAACAACGAGATAATTAATTTTTTTTGCTAAATCAACTGACCGTATACGTAAACGGTTATTTAAAAACCAATAATCTCTTCCTATATGTAGTTGAATCGTATCGCTTATTGTTTGTGCAATTGTATCCAATTGTTCTATGGAAAGATGAGGATCTCCTCCAGCAACTAAGTAAATTGCATTCGTGTCTTGATATACTGATGTAGAGAAAGTTTTATTTGTATCAAGTAATGCTAATGCAGTAATGCAAGTAAATAACTTATTATTGCTTCCAGGATTAAATAATGAATTTGGGTTCCACGCATATATTGTTTCATTAGTTTTTAAATCTATTACTTTAATTCCAATATTTGTTTGTAAACCAGAAGATTGGATAATCGAATTTATGGAGCTTTGTGCCTTTTTATAACCTACAGTATTTAATAAAGTTGGTGGTTTACTACATTGCAAAAAGAAAATAAAAAGTATAAATACAGGATTGAAAAAGATATGCGTACTAAGTGAATATTTCTTTGACATTAGATAATAATTATTAACCTATAATATTTTTCATATATGGACTATATAATATTCTGTGAAATTAATTTATCATAGTGATCAACAGTAAAAATATTGTTATACCTCCAGCTGCAAAGAAATTATATGAAACTGGTTTATCTTGTAAACTTTCTAAAAGTGTACTGCTACCCCAAAGCTTGTTCAAGCGTTTTTCTTTAATAATAAAAGAATCAGGATAAATCTCATTTATTGTTTTTAGAATACTTACACCAGTTTTGATACTATGATATTTATTTCTATCAATAATCCTAATCTCGATTCCATGACATAATTGATTTTCATATTTTGGTTTATCTGCTACACCAGGAATTGATTTAGGTGTGAATGATTTTGGCACAAAAACAACTCCTGATAATTTTAGGTTATTAAGTTCTTGAGATAAATTTTTACTATCTATCCATGGCGAACCAAACCATTTAAACGGATGATCTGTCCCTCTTCCTTCACTAATATTTGTACCTTCCAATAAGCACATACCTGGATAAATTAATGCTGTTTCTAAATCTGGAATATTTGGAGAGGGTTTTACCCATGGAAGAGTTGTTTCATCGTACCATAATGATGCATTCCATCCTTCCATAGGAACAATGGTCAACTTAGGAATTGGATGAATCCATTTTTCTTGAATGATTTTTTCAGCAAGTTCACCAATGGTCCAACCATACCGAATAGGTATAGGGTATTTACCAATAAATGATTGGTATTCAAGATCTAAGATAGGACCTTCAACAATGTCACCACGAATTGGATTTGGACGATCTAAAATAATTACAGGTATACTTTGTTCTGCAGCTGCTTCCATGACCAACCCCAATGTTGATATATATGTATAAAAGCGTGCTCCAATATCTTGAATATCATAGAGGATTATATCTATACCATCTAGCATCTCTTTAGTCGGTTTACGTACCTTACCATATAAGCTATATACAGTTGGTAAATTATCAATTTTATCTTCATATATAATTTCTGCATCTGCTTCCCCAAATAATCCATGCTCAGGTGAAAAGACCACTTTAAGTTTTGTTTTTTCCAACTCCATTAATCTTTTATAGTTAGGGTTTCCGTCTTGATCGATTCCTGTTTGGTTTGTAACGAGGGCAATTGTTTTATCAGCAATCAAGTTTTTTTTCTTATCTAAAAGAATATCTAGACCGGTGTTTATATGGATTTTATCAACCGGTGGAGTAGAAATAGAACTATAATACTTTGATTGAATTTGATGGATAGACTGATGAGTTTGCGCTGTTAATAAATTCGCAAAAAGAAGAAATAAAAGTATATTATTATTTCTCATTATTTTAAAAATGTGATTTTTTGAGTCTCTATTTTTTGACCAATTGTTATTATTAGAAAATAAATACCAGCAGGTATTTCCTGATCAAGCATATCAAGCCCATCCCATACCCAGCTATAATTTTTATTTTCTTTTAATAGAATATTTACAGTTTTGATAGGGCGGCCTAGTAGATCATAAATAGTTATT
Organism: uncultured bacterium; assembly: GCA_964442015.1. Taxonomy (GTDB): domain Bacteria; phylum Fidelibacterota; class Marinisomatia; order Marinisomatales; family TCS55. The sequence continues at coordinate 11,473 of CAYTYA010000012.1, read as the reverse complement.
TTTGCATTATCATTTTTATAATTTGAAGAAAAATCCAATGTTATAGATGAATTTGAAGGATTAGGATAAATGGCATGAATTATAGTAGTAACTGGCAAAGAAGAATTGTTATCAGCAGCGCTTAGTCCATTTTCACTAAATTTTGTTGATAATAACTCCCAGAGTTCTGGATTATTTCCATCATAACCCATTGCCCAAATACCTACACCTAATAAATCATTTTCTATAGCATAATCGTATTTATATGATAATGATAGGCTATCATCATACCACCCTTGATACCAATTTGGATTTTGATAACGGTACCAAGGAGTTTGTGAGGATTCATCCCATAACTTTCCATATGATAATGCATTTCCTTCCATTTCAGCATAAAATTTTGCAGACCCATTACCTATTGTAGATGACCCACTGGAACCAGATGAAGTTGGCCATTCAAAACCATAATAAGGACATCCAATCATCAATTTATCCGACTGATTATTTGTTTTGTTCAAATAGTCATTTATTGTCCAAGAAACAGAAATACCATTTGCATAAAGTGGTGCAATTGGACCGGTAGTTGAACTCCCACCATAATAGTAATTATAACCCATAATAAATAATCCATCGCTAATAGTTGCAAGAGCGTTGTAATCCCATCCATTATTCCAGTCAACAGCTGGTGTTGCCAATGTAACTTGAGAACCTGGTATCTCAGCATGAAACGTACTGGTAAGATCAGTAATAAATTGTACCATATTTTGTTTTTGTGAAGATGGGAATGATTCAAAATCGACATTTACTCCATCAGCATTCCCGGCTTGCACCTGCGTTAAAAGATTGTTAATTAGATTTTGCCTATAGGATGGATTGCTTAACAACGTTACTAAATCTTCATTATCAAAAAGTGTTACACAAAGGACCACATTGACCCCATTCGTATGTGCCAAATTTATTAGACCAGCTACTGGCCAACCATGAAGATTACTTAGATTTCCTGTTGGCGTTGCTTCTGCACTAAAATAGGCAATAGTAGAAATTAAATTGTAATTATAATTTTGCCATGAGGTACCCATCCAATACGGGTGATAACCAAAAACTTCTCGATTAGGACCACTTGAGCGGTTTTGTTTACCTATAATAGGCTCTCTTGTATCTTGACTATGTGATTCAATATAGTTATTGTTATAATACTCAAGCTGAATTTTATGAATACTTGGATGTTCTTGTGCGAAAACAGAACACAATATATTCATCATGAAAAAGTATAACGGTTTTGTATTTCTTAAATACTGCAATTCTGAAATATATCTTCGATAGTTTCTCTTAATCTAATAAGATGACATTCATTTCCATTCACCAATATTTCTGCAGAACGCGGTCTAGTATTATACTGATTTGACATGGCATATCCATAAGCACCTGTATCCATAATTGCAATTAAGTCCCCTTCAACAACTCTTGGGAAAGATATATTAACTGCTAACCTATCAGTATTTTCACAAATACGCCCAGTAATATCTACAGGTAAATTTTCAATTTCATGTTTTGTGCCTAGTTTATAGATACGATGTTGAGCACCATACAATGCAGGACGCATAAGCGTTTCCATCCCAGCGTCTAAACCAATAAAATTTTTATAGCTTTCTTTAATGCCAGTTACTTTTGCTAATAGAATACAAGTATTTCCTATAATTGATCTACCTGGCTCTATACATAATATGGGCCAATTAGATTGATCTTTTCCATAAAAATTTTCAAATACTTGAGATATTTTACAAAAAACAGTATTGAGATCAAGCGCATCCTCATCATCACTATATGGGATACCAAATCCGCTCCCAATTGATATTTTTGATAGATTTTGTTGAATTCTATCTTCAATCTTACGTGCTGTATTAAGGATGAGTTTTGCGTTATTTACAAAGTAATCTTCATCAAGTATTGCTGAGCCTGAATGACATTGTAATCCAAATAATTTCACCCCATCTTTTTTAGCAGATTCATAAATATGGATAATTTTTTCTTTTGGAATACCGAATTTTGCCTTTTTTCCACCAGTAATAATTTGACTAAATCGACCCTTACCAATACCTGGGTTTAATCGAAAGCTTATATAATTAGGAATACCTATCTTTTTTAATCTTTGAAAAGATGATGAATCATCAAGATTGATTTCACAACCACTATCATAGGCAGATTGTAAATCTTTTTTTGATTCATAATTTCCAGTGTATACACAACTTTCCATAGGAATCCCTGCTTTATTTGCAGCAAATAATTCTCCTGGACTTGAGCAGTCTGCCCCCAAAGTTGGAAGATAATTATGCATAAATGAAAGAAGATTTGGATTACTATTTGATTTTACAGCATAGTATATCTGGTATTGATCAAAGTAGCATTGCAATGCAGAATTAATTTTTTGAAGATTTTCTTTTATCTGATAGCCATAATAAACATATAGTGGCGTACCAAATTCGTCAGAAAATTTATTCAATAAAATATTATCTTGAACTTCTTTAAGTAATGGATGTTTTTCCATGAATAACTATTTTTGAATTTATACATACTATAAAAAATAGTTTTCTAATATTTATGAAAAAATTGCTTGATCCTTTATTAATAAAAACGAAATTCCAACTCTAAATTTTATCAATAATGATAAATCATTCAAAAAATGGTAGCTATGTAGATGAATTTTGGGATAAATATATTATTCCAACATTATTAGACTATATACGGATTCCAAACAAATCACCAGATTTTGATCCGGACTGGTTAATAAATGGACATATGACATCAGCATTGAACTTAGCAAAAGATTGGGCAGAGAAATATAAGCCAGAGGGCAGTACGGTTCATACTTTTCAAGAAGATAAAAGAACACCATTAATTATTATAGATTGTCCAGGAAATATGAATGGAAATATTTTGATGTATGGACACTTGGATAAACAACCTGAAATGGAAGGTTGGAGAGATGGCCTTGGCCCATGGAATCCTGTTATAGAAGGTGACAAATTATATGGTAGAGGTGGCGCAGATGATGGATATGCAATGTTTGCTGCAACGGCAGCAGTACGTTCATTAAAAGATCAGAATATAGATCATCCAAGAATCATCATTTTAATTGAATTCTCTGAAGAAAGTGGATCGCCAGATTTACCTTTTTATATGAATCATTGTTTTTCTTTGGTTGGAAAACCTGATCTAGTCATTTGCCTTGATTCTGGGGCCAGGAATTATGAACAATTTTGGACTACAACTTCTTTACGAGGTCTTATTGGGTGTACAGTGCGGGTTGATGTATTAACTGAAGGAGTGCACTCAGGATCAGCAAGTGGCATAGTTCCATCCTCATTTCGAGTGCTAAGACAACTTCTTTCACGATTAGAGGATGAAAATTCAGGAAAAGTTATACTTGATGATCTTATGGTTAATATTCCACAAAGAAGAATAAAAGATGTAGAAACTATGGTAGATGCTTTGGGTGGCGAATTAGACCAATTCCCTTGGTATGAATCCATGAATTCAACTACAGATGATCCAGTGAAAGGCACCCTTCGACAGACATGGGAACCTGCGCTTTCTGTTGTTGGGATGAATGGTGTTCCTGCTGTTCAGGATGGTGGCAATGTATTACGTCCTTATACAGAGGTAAAATTATCTATGCGAATTCCTCCAACGCTGGATAAAGAAATTGCTGTAAAAGCAATGCAAAAGGCATTATCAGAAAATCCACCCTATGATTCAAGTGTAAGAGTAGAATTTGATGAGCCAGCAACCGGTTGGAATGCTCCAGATTTAGATCCTTGGTTAGATTCTTCAATTCAGGAAGCCTCTTATGCTTATTTTAAGAAGCCTGCTTTATCAATGGGAGAGGGTGGAACAATACCTTTTATGGCTATGTTGGGAGAAAAATTTCCTAAAGCACAATTTGTAATCACCGGAATACTTGGACCACAATCTAATGCCCATGGTCCTAATGAATTCATACATATACCGTATGCAAAAAAGCTTACTGCTTCGATTGCATCCATAATCCAACAATTTCCTAAATAGAATGATAAGATTAATGAATAACTCTAAGGGTATAATTATTTAATTTAATATTAATATGAATTATGGTTATAAAAGAGTAGTTCAATTGTCATTTAAAAATGCAAACATTCGTATCCGAGAAACCTTAAAAGAGCAGGGGTTTGGAGTATTGACAGAAATAGATGTAAGAAAGACCCTAAAGGAAAAACTAAATAAGGATTTTAAAAAATACGTTATTCTTGGTGCATGTAATCCACCCTTAGCTTTTCAAGCGTTAAATGATGAAGAGGCAATTGGATTATTATTGCCATGCAATGTTATTCTATGGGAAAATGATGATCTCTCGACTACTATTGCAGCTATTGATGCAAATAAGATGATGACTATTGTTGAAAAGGATCAACTTTATGACCTTGCAAGGAAAGTTGATTCACTTTTACAGGCCGCTGTAGATAATGTGTAAAATAGGTGTCTCAATTTTATGAAGTATAGAATAGGGCTTGATTTGGGCGGTACAAAACTATTAGGTGTAGTAACTGATAGTGAGCTTAAGGTTAAGCATCGTAAAAAGCACCGTTTATTTGATAGAGCTGACATTTTTGCTGTAATGGATCAAATAGGTAATGTTTATGAAGAATTAACAAATGATATCAAACCCAATGAAATAATATCAGCAGGCATTGCCTTACCTAGCCCGGTTGATAATCAAATTGGAGAAGCAAAGCAGCTTACAGCCTTTAAACAAAACAATTTTCCCGTTAGAAGAGAGTTAAGAGAACGTACAAAAGTAGAATTTAAATTAGGTAATGATGTAAATATGGCTACCTTAGCAGAATATAATTTTGGCGCGGGTAAGGGCGCTTCATCGCTTTTTACATTTTATCCTGGTACAGGTTTAGGTGGTGGTTATATATATAACGGTGAGCTAATTACAGGATATAATTCTACTGCAGCAGAAGTTGGACATATAATTGTTGATATAGATGGGCCATTATGCAAATGCGGTAATCATGGTTGCCTAGAGGCAATTGTAAGTTACCATGGTTTTAAAACATTGCTTGAAAATAAAATTAATTCTGGAAATAGTAGTGTAATAGATCCAAATAGTTTCCGAGCTGCAGATATTTTTGATGCATGGCGAAATAAAGATACAGTTGTTTCAGAATTACTTACATACCAAGCACGTGCATTAGGAATTGGAATTGCTAATGTGATTAATATTACTGGGGTTGAACGTATTATTATAGGTGGGACTATATACCATGAACTAGAATCTGATTTGATTCCAATAGTTAAGGAAAATGCTAATAAATATTCGATTGCAAATGGGATGGATAATGTTGAATTTTTTCTAAATGAGTTAGGCGATGAAGCTCCAGCTCTTGGCGCTTCAATGTTAGATTAAGTATATATAGTATCTATAATATGATATTTCTTTTTGCAATTGAAATTGATACAATAAATTCGATAAAACATTTTTTTTTGACAATATTGTAAATTTTTATATCTTTTTGCCCCGATTCGGGAACATTTTTTATTAATTAGAGTATTATTGAATTTAGATTGAATATCAGGAGGTAATATTTAATGATTAAAGTACAGGATTTGTCAAAGAACTATGGTGATGTTCAAGCTGTCAAATCCATAAACTTTCAAATAGATGATGGAGAAATAGTTGGTTTTTTAGGCGAGAATGGAGCCGGAAAAACGACTACTCTCAAGATGCTAACAGGTTATTTAGTCCCAACTGCAGGCAATGTGGAGATTAATGATTTAAATATCAGTGATAGCGCATTTGAGATTCAAAAGCAAATAGGCTATTTACCAGAACTAAATCCTTTATATCCTGAAATGTCTGTTTATGAATACCTTGAATTCATCGCAAGAGTTCGAAATATAACAGGAAAAAATTTTCGTGAAGCTTTAACCAGAGTTGTTGATCGTTGTGGATTGCAGGGAGTAGTTCATAAGCAGGTATCATCTTGTTCCAAGGGGTATAAGCAACGCATAGGTTTAGCAGGATCCATGATTCATGATCCCAAAATTTTAATCTTAGATGAGCCTGTTACAGGATTGGACCCAAACCAGATTGTAGAAATACGTGAATTAATTAAGAGCTTAGGCCGTGAAAAGCTTGTACTTATGTCAAGCCATATTCTGCAGGAGATACAGGCAACAGTTGATAGAATAATGATAATTCATCAAGGTGAAATTGTTGCAAATGGTACTAATGATGAGTTGATGAGCAGTTTCAGAGGAAATACAATATTAAATCTTGAAGTTCGTAACACGAATGAAAATTCATTAAAAGACTTAACTGTAGCAGTGCCAAATATTGATGTTTCAAATATTGAAGAGAAAAAGGATCATCATCTAATCCAACTGGAGTATGCACAGGAAGTAGACCCTAGGGAAGATTTATTTAATTATGCAGTTAATTCGGGATGGATAATACTAAAAATGACTCCAACAACAACTGATTTGGAAGATATCTTTCGAAAGCTAACAATGGAAGGCAAAGCTGATGCATAATACGCGATCGATTTTTCAAAGAGAAATACGAGGATTTTTTAATAGCCCAATGGCTTATATATTTTTGGTAATATTTTCCATTTTCAACGGATATTTCTTTACGAGTACATTTTTTCTTTATAATCAATCAGATCTCCGATCTTTATTTAGTATTGTTCCAATGGTATATCTCATATTTATACCTGCTATTTCTATGGGTCTTATTGCAAGAGAAAATAATATTGGCACAATGGAAACAATCGCAACTTTACCTATCAAAACACATGAGTTCGTTCTGGGAAAATACTTTGCAGCTGTTGTATTGATACTCCTGGGCTTATTAGCAACAATTATACATTTTTTTACGTTGGTAAAGTTTGGTGCAAAAATTGATTATGGGGCTTTATTTACAGGTTATATTGGGTTAGCGTTTGTTGGTTCTATGTATGCTTCAATAGGAATATTTGCAAGTAGTATCACAGATAATCAGGTGGTGGCATTCATCATTGGTGTATTCATTGTTCTTATTTTTTTTCTTATGGGATTTTTTCTTCCGTTGGTTCCATCAAATTTGGCAGGTATAGTGCAATATATAAGCGTGGATTATCATTATTCAAATATTTCTCGTGGTGTAATTGATTCTAGAAATATTGTTTATTTCCTTTCAGTTATTGGATTTTTCTTGATTATGACGATTCAGTCATTAGAGTCAAGGAGGTGGAGCTAATGTTGAATTTTGATTATAGAAAATCAATGGTATTACCCGCAGCCATTCTTTTAGTTGCGATTCTATTATTGAATTTAATTGCTCGCAATTGGTATAAACGTTATGATTTTACAGATACAAAAATGTATTCCTTATCTTCGTCTACTGAACTGGTAATAAAAAAAATAGATGATTTATTAAATATTAAGGTGTATTTCTCAGAAAACCTTCCTGGTGAATATGGCAATAATAGACGCTACCTTCAGGATATTTTGGAAGAATATGCTGCAATATCAAAAGGGAAAATACGTTTTGAATTTTTTGTACCTGATTCTGATGATGAATTAGAAAAAGAAGCTCAGAAGTCTGGAGTTCAACCTGTTCAACTACAGGTTATAGAAAGAGATGAAGCAGTTGTAAAAAAAGTATTTATGGGTGTTGCAATATATTTTGAAGATAAACGTGAAGTTATACCTGTAGTTTTATCCACAACTGGTCTAGAATATGAAATCACCACTCGGATCAAAAAACTTGTTGAAAAAAATAAAAAGTTTGTAGGAATTGTTGAACCGGATAATGATGATATTCAAACAAATACTTTTTCTCAGATCCTGCGACAGCGATACGAAGTGAGACCCTTAGACTTGTCCAATGAGATTCCTAATAATATTAATGTTTTAATCCTAACTGGAATTAAAGACTCATTAGATGGGAAAAAATATGATCATTTGAATAAATTTATTAATAATGGTGGAAACTTATTTGTTGCGTTAAACCCTTTATCGGTTGATCTCCAAACACAGAAAACTGAAATTTTTCAATCTGATGTTTTTGATTTAATAAAACCGTATGGATTTACTTTAACTGAAAACCTTGTGTTGGATAAGAATTGTGGAAGAGTCAATGTTATGCAAGATATGGGATTTATGCGCATGAATGTTCCTATGGAATACCCCTTTTTACCAATTATTCGCACTTTTAATAAAGAAGAAGCTTTAGTAAACGGATTAGAGCAAGTTCATGTATTTTTTTCAACCGAAATTCAATTTGATTCTGTTGGAACTAATGTTAATAGGTTTCCATTATTTTCTTCATCTAATAAATCTGGAATAATGACTGGTTTCTATAATTTAAGCCCTGATCCAAAACAAAATCCTCAAATAAGAAATTTAAACCAGCCTGGAAAAGTGGTAGCTGCTAGATCTGAACTAACTAATAATCAGACTGGTCTTGTAAGCCAGCTTATTTTAGTAGCAGATAATAGGTTCTTGACAGATGATGGCGGCGGCGGTGTACCTGAAAATCATATATTTATGATGAATGCAATAGATTTTTTAATGGGGGATAAAGATTTGATGGCATTACGTTCTAGAGAAATAACCGATCGATCATTAAATGAGGAATTAGTTACGGATGATGCCAAATCAACTTGGAAATGGATAAATGGTTTATTGCCTTCTTTGTTAATTGTAGGATTTGGTTTTTGGCGTTTACAAATGCATAAAAGAACTATGAAATTAATTGAGGAAATGTATGACTAAGAGCATGAAAATCCTTCTAGGAGCTCTAGGGTTAATTATTGTACTATTTTTTGTTAGTCAATCTAGGCAAAAAAGGCACCTCACTCAATCTACCAATGTATTTTCAGTTATCATGGATGAAGTCGACAAATTTGATATTCAAAAAGACTCATTGTTTATTTCTATTCAAAGAAAAGATACTTCTTGGCAGATTGTGGGAAATGATTCTTTGCTGATTCAAATGAATCGAATAGATGATGTTGAAAACAAGATATTGAGCGTGAAGCGCGAATCTATGGTTTCAAATAATTCGGGAAAGTGGGGGAAGTTTAATGTGGATGATAGCCTAGGTTTAAAACTAACTTTTTATGGATATAATAATGAAAAATTGGGAGAAGCTATATTTGGAAGATCTAGTTCAGATTGGCAAAGATGTTATGTTAGAATGGTCAATGAAACCGAAGTATTTATGACGAATGAAAATATATTAAATAATTTACAAACACGCCCTACTTTCTGGGGTTCTAAACCATCGCCTCCATCTATACTGGAAGAGTCTGATTCATTATAGCTTTTAATAATAATGAAATTTTTTATCAAATTAATATTTTTTTTATTTGTTACATTATATGCACAGCAAGAACAGGAAAAAATTAATATGGGCAATAAAATATTGAAATCTGATGTCGAATGGGAAACTTGTTTAACGCCTGAAGAATATAAAATTTTACGAGAAAAAGGTACTGAAATGGCCTTTACAGGAAAATATTATAATCATAAAGAAGATGGTACTTATACTTGCGCAGGATGTGACTATGAATTATTTAGTTCAGAAACTAAGTTTGATTCTGGGACCGGGTGGCCAAGTTTTTATCAAGCTTTAGATAAAGATAGGATTATTGAAAAAGAAGATAAGACATTGGGAATGACTAGATTAGAAATTCTTTGTGCAAGATGTGACTCTCACTTAGGGCATGTATTTACTGATGGCCCAAACCCTACTGGATTACGTTATTGTGTAAATTCAGTTTCCTTGGATTTTAAAGAATCTGAATAGGTTTTTTTGAAAAAAATATTTTGATTTTGTTCTAGCTATAGTTTTTATTCCTTTCGTATACTATATTATATGTGTCCTCATAGGGGAGGATATATAAATTATGTTTGTAAAACCTCGGATTGTAATAGTTCTACTATTTTCTATTTGTATTACATATAGTCAAAATTATCGTAGTGTTGATGAAATAAAAGATGATTGGCTTGAACACACAAAGTTCCAAAAACAAGAATTATTATCTTTTTGCGATTTTCTAATCGATGGTGAGCATTATGAAAGAGCTTTACTAGGGTTGTTTCAGTATCTGTATAAATTTCCCAGTGATAGTCTTGAAGTTCCCATATTATATCATATTGCAAGAAGCTATGACTTATCTGGAAACCCAATATTAGCAAACAGATATTATGATGAAGTAATTAATTTAACAGATGAAAATAATCGTGTATATAGAGCAGCCTATTATCGCAAACTCTTAATTAAATATTATCAAGAGGATCATGATACAATCCTTCAACAAACAGAAAATGAAACAGATCCATATCTTATCATATTGAGAGGCTATATATTTCTTAACGATTTACAATGGGTTGAGGCTCGGCAAGCATTTCTTTCTGCAGATGAAAGGTTCAGCCACCGGCATTACAGTTCTTTAATTGCACCTATTATGCAAACGATAGACAATGCTGCGGAGGTACCCATGAAAAACAAATGGCAGACTTTAGCTGCCTCAATTTTTCCTGGAGGTGGGCGTGCATATCTTCAAGAATGGGGAAATGCTGGGGGTGCTTTAGCATCCTTTTTTCTAGTAGCTTCATTAGCTTCTTCTAAAACCGATTTAAATCAATCTGGAGATTTATCATTTACCGATAACCGCAATGAACTGATTCCGCAGGGTGCAGGATATCAACTTGATGCAAACCAATTACCTAATAATCCTTCATCATATGGACTTCCTGAAAATGTTAGATTAAGTTCAAAGAATAAATATTTAATTTATACACCCATTGCGCTTTCGTTAAGTATTTATCTTGGGACTATATTAAAAACATATCAAGATGTTGATAACGCAAATCAACTATTATTTCGCAATCATATACGAACAGCTATGGAAGAAACACCTATAGATTCTTTTATGGATTTTATGGAGCCTAATTTAATAGAAAATTAATTATTTCATCTTGTTATTGATTAGGTGTTGACACCTTTTATAATAAAAGCTAAGTTGCCCGGCTTTGTTCACATAAATATTTAATGCAAAGTAGATGTTTTTTGATAATTTGGTATGCGTGGTCCAATATAAACTTTGAGAGTCAGATTAGACGATAATATATCAAACAAATACAATGGAGAGTTTGATCCTGGCTCAGGACGAACGCTGGCGGCGTGCTTTAAACATGCAAGTCAAGGAGAACATATTCTTCGGAATACAAGTAAACTGGCGAACGGGTGAGTAACACGTAGGTAATCTGCCCTAGAGATTGGGATAACCCCGGGAAACCGGAGCTAATACCGAATAATGCAGCGGATCCTTCGGGATATGTTGTTAAAGCGGGCACTTGTGCTCGCACTTTAGGATGAGCCTGCGTCCGATTAGCTTGTTGGTGGGGTAATGGCCTACCAAGGCGATGATCGGTAGCTGGTCTGAGAGGATGATCAGCC
>CAYTYA010000011.1:7996-37392 GCA_964442015.1 uncultured bacterium | reverse complement strand
AATATATGTGTATCTAGCTCTCCACCCATTTGCAGCTGCTCTTCTTTTACTTTCACTATAATAATATCATCTTCCATAAACCAGCTATATCCACTGACGCTAAGAATTGTATTCATTGCTTTTTCTAATGAAACATCTTTCAATTTTAGCGTTACCTCTCCCTTTATTTCGTCTCCTAAAACAAGGTTCATACTATGTTGTGTAGTAATTAATCGAAGAACATCTACAATATCTGCATTTTTAAAATTAATACTAACCAGAGCAGGCTTAATGGGTTGGTAAGGATCAATTGTTGGCTTTTCTGCAAGTGCGCGATCGGGTTTTGGCCATTTAATTATCATAACATTTCTAGGTGCTTCAGGAAGGTTTGTTTTGAGCTCTACAGTAAAAGCCGGTCTTTCAGAAAAATTTAGGCGTACATCCACCCTATTATCTACTCTTGATAAATCCCAGGCAACTGGTACTTTTACGCTATATTCTACTAATGGATCAAGATTGATTCTCTTTTTAAAATCTCCCCTATCCCAATTGACATTCCCTAAACCAATCTGCAATGTTGGCGGAGATAATCGCTCCGTGGTAACATACTCGATGTCCGGACCGTTAAACTCCAGAACCAGGTACTGGTTGCCCCCATATTCTTCTGTTGTTACGCCAAGTAACTTTGTAGGCTCACCAATAACAGGGGTTGTAATAATTAAAAATGTCAAAAAATACAGTATGTGGATTATATTTTTCATTCTATTAACTCCAGTGTAATTCTATCTCTATTTCTTCTTAATCGGACTTCATTTTCCGATATTTTTGCTATAGTAAATCCAAGCAGCTTGTTTCCTTTTTGCATAATCTCATCATTAATAATTGCCATATACCCATCTTCTGATTTGGAAATACCTGTTAGCCTAAATTGTGATTTAATTATTCGATTACGATCAAAGAAAAAATCATTCGTCCAAATGTTGGGGGTGAATGCAATAGAATCAGGACGAGCGCTAGTTAACAATGCTTTTATACCGCTATCATCAATACCTTTTGATGCTGAAGGCGCTTGCTGTGCTGGTGTACTCCGCTGTCCTGAATCAAATAACCCTAAAATTGGTTCACCAAAAAAAACTAAAAGGGCAACACCCATTGCAACCAATAGTATAACCTGTCTATTCACTTTTTTCTTCCTCCATCTGATAAGTATAATACACTATGTCTGCAATGACCTGCTTTGCAGCATTCTTATCCAGAGAAAATTTATAGCTGTGTAGATTTACCAACTTTATTTCTTTTTCCACATCATCAAAAAATGGTCCGATTTCAAGAAATTTTCCAGATAGTCGTAAATCAATTTGCAAACGCTCTATTGGGACTTTTTTCACTTTTGTAAAATTGTTTAAATCGGGAAATGTATTATTAGATCGAAGGTGTAAACTGAGAACATCAATATCATACTTTTTTGCTATTTCCTTCATTTTTACTGCAGCCAATTCATATTCTCGCATAGAAAAAAACACATCTTTTTTAAGATCAGAAACACCTTTCACGCGTTGTTTTTGTACTTCCATTATGCTGTTACGAACTTGATCCTGAGTTTTTAACTCCACGTCAAAATCTTTGATGGTTTCTTTGGTTGTACTTATTTCGGAATAAATACCATAATTATACCAACCAAACCACCCAAAAATGATAAGAGTTATTATTAGAAATATTATAAATCGTACTTTTGGGTTTAATGTCTTCATATTACAATTATTATATTAAAATTTGTTTGATCATCTTTTGAATCAAGTGATTCAAATAAGAATGCTGCCTGAATATTTCCATTCCCTTCTAATAAAATTTTTGTTCTTTCAAGGATGGCTGTTGCTTGTAGCTTGTTCACTTCTAAGAACCCGTCTAGCTTTAACGTAAACATAGGTTTCTTTATGTTTGTAGACATTTCTTCCATTTCATCAGAAACAAGCCCTTGATTGTATAATTGGTTCAGCAAGTTTTCCGTATTGGTCTCTTTGATTAATGAAAGATTGGTGATTTCAATTGGGTCAGGCATCACTCGACTTAAGAATTTAAGAGCACCCAACACATTGTTTGTCATGACGCGATCTGCGCCTCTAAGCTGCTTAAACCCGTTAATTACGCGTAGGTCAAACATATAATCATTAAATATTTCGCGTTGAATGTTAAGCCTTGCAAGCTGTTCTTTTTTCTGTGGAAGCAATATTTTGAGGGGATCTAGTGTTCGTGTATTTGAAAAAGTAAACAATGAAAAGAGCACAAGCAGGACTAGCATTCCGCTTTGGAGAAATCGTGCTGGTGCCAGAAATTTGAAATCTTCTCGGTGTTTATCTGGAAGGATATTTAGCTTTGCTTGGGAATCTAGTAATAAGCCAATATTCGCCATATAATTTGATCGCATTGGATCTTTTCCAATACCTTTTTCTTCCACAAAAAACTCTTGAACATTGCTCAGGTCTTTATTCATGATTTTAACTGCATGTTGATTATCTTTAAGCTTGCCCCTTGAGCCCTCTAATTTTTCCTGCGCAACATTTAATTTCTTATCGAACTTTTCAATTTTCTTTGGTCCAGCTATAAGCGTTTTGTTCATTTCTTTTATCATTATATCCGCTTGTTTAATTGCGGCTTCTTTCCCAACAAGCTCATCTTTTATTGATAACTGAATTTCTTCTAATCGTAGTTTTTCTTTTAAATATTCATCTTCTTTTTCAGCCATCATAAGCTGTATGGCAGAGTATATTTCTTGCATTGCTTCCACTTTATCTTCTTCGATTCTTAATTGTTCTGATATTTCTAACTCTCGCGTTTTAAGCTCTAACAATGATTTTTCACTCTGTTCTACTACTTTTTTAATTAACTCTTTTTCTCTTCTTACAGAATTTTCTATATCATCTATCTTCATTTTCAATTTTTCTATGTCAATTTCTTTGCTATCATATTGTTTCTGTAGGTCTTTTAATTCTTTTTCTGCTTGAGCAATATCGTAACGCTGAAGCTTAATATAGTCTTTTAAAGAAGTGACTTTTTCTTTTAGACCGCCAATGTTTTCATTTATTGAGTTTAGTTTTTCCTTATACTTTTCTTGATCGTTTTCGAACTCTATGGCCATTTCTTCCATGCGTCTTTTGTTATCGTAAATCATTTGTTCAAATAAGTTTATTTTTTTCTGCTTATCCCGTTCAGCTGTACGTGTTTTCTCTAGGTTTTCAGTTAACAAGCTGTGTTCTGCCATTACAGGATTAAGCCGTTTGTTTACTTCTTCAACTCTTGCCTTTGCCACCTCAAGTTTTCTCTCAAAATTTTGGTTGTGTTCTTTTAAAACTTCTTTTTCTTCCATCAGCGAATTTCTTGTCATTTTAAATAATTCATCATTATCATACAGAGCTTTCTTTTCAAGCCTTCTTTGTGTTTCTAGTAATTCCATTTCCCGTGACATTTGATCTGTCTCTTTTTCCATTATTATCATTTTTGCTCGCAGATTTTTTAATCGTATTTGTCCGGTGTTTAGTTTCTTTTCTAGCTGTTGCATTTCTTTGTGATGTGCTTTTTCGCAGGTGCTTATATCATTCTCCATTGCGTGTAGTGATTCCAGCGTCAAATCTAATTGTACCTGCTCATCTTTAATTTTCACTTCAAATGCATCAAGAGTCTTTTCAATCGCTTGTTTTTCCACTGTTATTTTCAATAATTGTTTATTCTTTTCTCGCAATCTGGCATTAATAGATTTTAAAGTATCTAGATGCTGATTCTTATCATGATCAAATTGTTCTACAGATTTTTCTAGTGAACTAATTTGTTTATTAAATGCTTTTTCTTGTTCAAGCATTCTGGCAAGTCGTTTTAAGTTATCTTGGTCTGTGCCAAGCAATTGGCTCATTTTATCTTTTTCGTTTACTAACTCCCCATGTGAAATCTGTACGTTTTTCTGCATTTTGTTAAAAGGAGCATAATTATAACTCCTTGTAAGTTCTCTCTTGTCTAATTGACCTTCTACAAGAGATAATTCATGGTTTATTCCAATAATATCTTTTGGTTTTAGAACAATACTATTATCAATTTTTTTGTTTCTTGCTCCGATAACTGTAAACAGCTTCTGGACCCCCTTGTTTAGATTTTTATAATGTCTTCTTTTATTCGTATGGTTTTTCTTTATTCTTCGCATAGACATTAATGTTTCGTCTAATACGGCTTGCTCTGTATGTAACTGGTCTTCTAATGAAATGCGGTGATCTTCCCCGCTTTGATGCTCCTCCGTATATATTGCCATTTTTGTTACAAAGTCCGTCATCTCTTGTTCTAAATCAGAAATGTTTTGTTCTTGTTTTTCTTTTTGAATCGTTAATTCTGTTATTTTATCATTAAGCAATGAATGTTTTGAAGAGAATTGCGTGTCTTTTTCATTCAAGATATTTCTTTCAATTTTATTCTTTTCACGAATTTTATTTAATCGTTCTTTCAGCTTAGATATATCTGCTTTTCCTCCAGGAATATTTTTTTCTGTATCGGAAATGCGTGCTTCTATTACTGTTACTTCTTTATCTGCAGATTCTAATTGTTCTTGAAGGGCGGAAAGTTTCTTGTCTTGTTTATCTAGATTCATTTCAAATGATTTAAGGCGGTCATTAAAAGCACGCTTCTCTTCACTTGATTTAATTTCCAACTTTTGAATTTCACGGTTATTATGTCGAACTTTCTCGCGATTCATCTTTGCAGTATCTGTGGTGGCTTTTACGCGAGCCTCTAAATTCGATATCTCTTTTAAGGTTGCCTCATTTTGCTTTTCGCCTTGACTTAGTTGCACATCAATATGCTTTGATCTATCCGTTAGCTTTGCAAGATCTTCCTTTAAGATTTTTGATATGTCTCTATTCTTTTCTTTGTGAATTATTTTTATCGTTTTTTCTTTTTCTGATAATTGCTCCAATGTTTGTTCTAAAGCGATGTCTTGCTTTTTAATATTATCTAAGCTTTGCTCTTTTGCTCTTTCTTTCCTTGTAGAAATTTCTGTAAGTCTTGATTCTATAGTTTCTTGTGAACGGATGAAGCTTAAATCAGACTCATTGAATTCTCTTTCTGCCTGCCTATAGTGTCGATCTAATTGATTTATATGATTTTCTAAATCGGTCTTTTTATTTGTGGCCCGCCTATGATCTTTTTTCAACTGTCTATGCTTTCTTGTTAATGCTTTTTCTTCATTTTCTATATTTCGTATCTCTACACCTGCATCCACCATCTCTTTCTTCTGTTTTTTTACTGTGTCCCCAGATAGCTGAATAGAATCTTTGCTAATTAAGATGCTTGTTCGTGTTGCTTGAAGCTTTGTTTCTAATTTTTTTATTTCCTCTTTTAGCGCATTTGCCTCATGTGTTGGAACATCATAAAACCCTGCCAATTTTAGCTTTTGTTCTCTTAGTTCTTCTTCTAGTTGAGGTATTTCATCGGAATTAAACACGATATCTTTTTTATTGCTGGAGATTGAGCTGTCCAACTTAGATAATTGTTCTTGCATCGATTGTTTGCTGTCACGCAACGAAACAAGCTCTTTGTGTTTTAATGACATTTTGCTTTCCAGCGAAACGATTTGTTTATCCAAAGAAACGATTTCTTTCTCAAAATTTGCTAGTTTGGGCTTTGAAGATTTTTTTACTTTATTCAATTCGTTATTTGCTTGATTTCTTTTTTTATTTAATACTGTTAGCTTGTCTTTTCTATCTCCAAGTCGTTTGTTTAATTCCATTTCTTGTATTGTAAGCTTTTCAATTTTTCCCTTCAGCTCTATTCGATAATCATTATTATTTCTATCCGATTCTTCTTTATGCTTGAAAATTTCTTTTTGGTTATTAGCGAGCTCTGTAGATAATAACTCTTTTGTTTCCTCTTTATTCTTATTAGCATTTTCTGCGTAAGAAATTTTTTGTTTTGATATCAAACCTAGTTCATCTTTTAATGATCTTTTTTCTTTCGTCCATTCATTAATTTCTGGTTTAAGCTCGCTAATTCTTGTTCTTTCTAGTACAATCTGCAGCTCTAACTCCCGATTGTCTGTATCTATTCTTTCCGATGATTTATTTAACTGATCTATCTGTGATACAAGCAATGAGCTTAAGCGTTCGTAACCATTTTCATGTTCTCTAGATTCTTTTTCTATATTGTTAATGCGCGCTTTTTGGTTTTCTATAGACTTGCGGATATTTAGGAGTTCATTAAGGGCCTGCTTATGTTCTTTTTGAAGATTTAGCAGGTTTTCATATTGATTTTTTAATTCTTCCAATTGTTTTTCTAAGCCTGATATTTTCTCATCTCTGTCTTTTATTGCCTTTTCCTTTATTTCTTTTAAGCCCGCATAATGTTCTTGTGATCTTCCTAGGTCCGTTTCAGATTTTGTTAATCTTTTTTGTGTAAGTGAAAGAGTGTCTTTTTCAGTTTTATAGCGTATTTCTCTATCTTTTATATCTTTGCTTAATGTTTCTATTTTCGCAGATAAATCTGAAAGCTTCTTATGTAGTTTATTAATTTTATCCTTAATACTAATAATTGTTGTTTCTTTAGATTTTTGATCTTTTTCTAGCGATACCAGTTCACCATCTAAAGCAATTAGCTCACCAACATATTCTTTTATGAGAACTAATTTTGGTGTCATTTCATTTACGCGGTCAATAGACTCATTTATATTACTATACATGATGCGCTCATCTTTCTCTAATGAACTTAAATCATTAAAGCGATCGGCTAGACTTTCGGTTTCTGATACGTTTGTAGGTAGCTTTCTCCGAAAATCCGGTAACCTTGAATTTGCGGATGCTATTACCTTATTTGCTGTTTCTAATTCAAAAAAGTATATTTTTTGTATCTTTTCAATTTCTTGCTTTCGTTCATTAATCGATAATGAGAGAGCATCAATTGTTACTGTGGATGTTGTTTGATCTGCTTCTAATATTTCAATCTCATTATCTAACGAATCCTGTTCTTTATTTAAAGAGGTTAGTTTTTTATTATTGTGCTTAATGTTTTTTTCATCCGATTTAATAATAGCTTCTTGTTTGTTTTTAGAAGTAACTATTTTATCTCTCGATGCAGATAGTTTGCCTAGTTCATTTTTAAAAGACTGTTTTTGATATTTAACTGACAATTCTGATGCAGCGTTTTCAGCTTCATGCTCTTCCTGCTTGCCTTGCGCTTGCTCATATCCCTCAATTAGTTTATTTATCTTATTATCAAGTTTGTCAATCTTTTTTCGTATAAAGCGTAATGTCGCATCATGCTCTAAGCGCTTTTTTTCATAATCACTTACCGTGGTTCGCATATCCAATTCATTTTTATCAATAGCGGATAAATTTTCCTGTAAATCTGATGAACAGCTCTCAAATTCAAATTCTGCATCATTTAATTCATTATTGACTGCTTCAATTCTCTCATTAATCACACCTAGTCTTTTGCTAAGATCCTGAATTGTGCCAGCATCTACCTTCATGTCAATTATAGTTTTTTTCTTTTGCTTTCTTAATTCAAATTCTTTCTGGTCGATTTCACGCTGTTGTTTTTTAAATACAACTTGACGCTTCCTGGGCTTCATTTCGTATTCATCTCGCTGACTAAATTGAAAATTTAAATCTCCAGTTGTCTCATCCTGTTCTTCAATATGGTGGTCAATATCTTTTTCTATATCTTTAATTCTTGATGTACAAAGACTAATACTATCCTTTAATTTTCGTAGCTCTTGCTGTTCTAGCTTTTTTTCTCTTCCTACATCTTTAAGCTTCATTCTCAATTTTTTTTCTATAACAGCGGATTTCTTTTTCTTGGCATTTATTGGTGCATTTAATTTGTCTATCTTTTTTTCAATCAGATCTACCTCAGTATATATAGGCATAGCCTTACTTTGTTGTTTTTTAAGATCTTTATCTGCCTTTTCTAAATCTGATCTAGTCTTCTTTTCATCGTTATTATATTCTGTAGTTAAATGATTAATGTCGTGTATGTTTGTTTCAAGGGCGTTGTTTGCAACTGCGATATCCTTTAAATACGTATGCTTATTTCGCATCTGCTTATCTATCTCAATCGCCATCGCCTCGGGGTCCTTAAAGGCTCTTATCATCTTATCTAACTGAATTACATCATCGCGAGACTTATTAATTGCTGAATTAATTCTTTCGCGATCCTGCAACATAGCATCTCTATTTTTTAATAATTTTTTCTGCTGCTTTGTTACATTCATGGCCTTAAATAGATCCGCATATAATCCATCAATATCTTCTACTGCTTTCCCTACCGTTCTTTGAGCTATTGCGCTTATATTCTTTATATGACTGCCCGGGCCACCTAGATACACATTGTCTATTTCTAAGACCTTCTTAGATATTGTGCTTCGTACGTCTGAGAAATATTTCATTGAATTATCAAGTTCTTTCGAAAATTTTGCTATGGGAGTCCCTAGAAGCTGTTGAGCGTCTGTCCATGGTATGCTATTACCTGTATCTATTATGCTTTCATCAATTTCTATTCCATAATTAAGGAGAAATTCTTCTGCCTGTTCTCTTTCAACATCAATGACCTTTCGCCCTACTTTAAACATTTTACAAAGTGGTAAATAAAAATCTCTTACCCCCACCCAAAAATATCTTGATTCCACTAATTGCTGATTTTGAATTAATGCTAAATTGGTTCTTCGCTCATCTATATATATCATTAATGCATTACCTGAACCTGTGGTTCCTGCGCCATATGTATATATATTGTGTAATATTTTGGGGAACGCTGTAGAATATCTAGGCTGAATACCCTCAGCCGTTAGATTTGTATAGTCATTTTGTATTGTTCCCCCGAGCGCAGAGTAACAAACTACAGCGCTGTTTTCATATTTATCATTTAAAGACCAATCAATAATGGATTCTTCTAATTTTAAATTGTATGATTTTGTAAGGTTGTAATAGAGGTAGTCTTTGAAATCTTTTTTACCACCACCCTCAGGAGTAGCAACAAATGTCATTTCATAATTATATCTAGTAGAATACAGTGCTAAATAATGTGTGCTGGTTTTTTTTGGATCTACATAATTTGCATAAACGTGCTTTATTAGATCGGGAAGCGTTTTAATGGCGTGGCCATTATATTGGTAAGGAAGATCATATATTTTTGTTTGTTGAATTTCAAATGTATCTAGTTTTCTTGAAGCTTGAAGAAAGGTTACGTTGTCTCCGGTATGTATAAATGTCATTGCTTCATTCAACCCATTTAGATTCATTTTTAAAGATTCTAATATTCTTGCGGATTGCTTTTTTGGTTTGTACCTCTTAATAGGGGCAGTTGTTTCCAGTGCGCTTTTTTTCTTCTTTTCAGCTTCTACTCTTCTGTCAATTGCTTTGCGTCTATCCGCTAATACTCTTTTATCTATACCGGTGCGTCTTTCGTCTCCTGATCTTTTTTCTCCACCATCAAAGTTCTTTTTCTGTCTTATTCGTCGTTCTTTGCCAACCCTTCTTTCCAACGTTGCGCGTCTGTCACCACCTCTGCGACGATCAGCAATAATACGGACAGGACCGTCTCCTTTTGGGGCTGTAGATGAAGATTCATCTGTTTGGTCTTGTGAAGCAGGTGAATCTGTTTGGCTAATCTGGGATGGGGGTTTTCCCTTAGCTTTAAGCAAGGAAGCCAACAAGGGATTATCATCAGACTTACCAGTTGAAGATTCTTCGGAAGTATCTGAAGATGGTTCAGGTTCCGCTTCTTCAACCGTATCCACTTTCTTCGATACAGTGGATGTGCTTTGTTTTGTTAAAGGTGAAGGCTGATCACCTAGTAACGTTTCATCTATTTCGAACTTCTTGGCAGAATTAATAAATTTATTTTGTGTTATGCCTTTAACTTTTTCAGACTCTGCAATAATTAAAATACCAGCGGATTGTAATTTTTTAATATGATAATAAATTTTATCTTTAGGAAAATTAATTTCATCAGATATTTCAGAAGCAGTTAGTGGCTCATCATACAATACATCGATGATCTGCTTACGTATAGGATCAGAAATAACCTTTAACAGCTTAATGTTATCAATTCGTAGAGTGTCTTGTTGTTTTGAAGCCATAATAGTTATCGTGTAAACGTTATCATGTCGTTTACCTGTTCAAACTGAAAGCCTCTTATGTGGTGCTTATAGCTCATTTATGTATGTGGTCTCCGCAAAAATCACTTATTAATAAGTAATTTTAGCAAATTTATGTGAAAATAGTATTAATTGCAAAGAACTGTTTTAAATAATTTCATCATTGTAATAAATATTAAAATGATGTAGAAAATATAAAATAAAAAGCATTAGGCCTGTAATATATCATAAAAATATCTCAAATTCTAATAATTACAATCATTATAAATTATAGGTTATACGTCGGTAAATATATAGTTGTGTAATATTTGATCTGTAAAATATATAGCAATATCATATTACAGAATGGTTCTGATGAAAAGCAATGTATGATATCTGTAATGTATAAAATAGTATTGTAATTATCTACTGTGGTATGAAAAATAATACAAAATTTAATAAATAAGGGCTTAAAACAGGTTTTCTACGTTTTCAGGCGGTCTGCCTATTACACCAGTGTTATTTTTAATGATTATGGGTCTTTCAAGTATTTTTGGGTTTTTTGCAATTAATTCCAATATTTGGTGATTTTTTAGCTTTTTAAGGTCCAATTTTAATTCTTTATAATTCTTATCATTAACCCTAACTATACTCGCTGGATTTACACCCAATATATTACATATATTACCTAATGTTTGAATGCTCAGTGGTTCTTTAAGGTATTCAACAATCGTAAATTCAACATTGTTGCCACGCAACAACTGGACTACCGCCCTGCTTTTACTTCATCGATTGTTGTGGTACACTGTCATACACATACTATACACCTCATTTTATATTATTTCACAATATTGACTAAATGTCTTTTTCTTTAATATGGGTACCCGGGCATTAGTTGCGGGCAGCCCGACAGGGATCAATAAATATGCACGTTCATTTTTTGGTCTATTACAAATTTCCTCTAAAAATCCCATTGGTGAAGGGGTGTGTGTAAGGGCGACTAACCCTGCTTTATGAATAGCTGCTAATAAAAAGCCACATGCAATACCTACTGATTCGTTTACATAATAATTTTTATATTTTTGACCATTATTTAGATCATATATTTGCTTAAACACAACTATCAAATAGGGTGCGTTTTCTAAAAATTCCTTATTCCAATCTGTTCCAAACTTATTTAGATCATCTAACCAACTTTGTGGAGCCCTTTGTGTATAAAATGATTTTTCTTCCTTTTCTGCAGCTTTTCGTATTTTACGTTTTACCTTTTTATCTTTTATTATTGAAAAAAACCATGGCTCTTTATTGGCTCCAGAAGGTGCGCTTGCTGCTACTTGTATAATATTTTCTATAATGCTCTCTGATATTACATTTTCTGAATATTCTCGCACAGATCTGCGATCTATCATCTCCTGTTTAAAAGCTTCTGAGTGAGCTACCCGCGCAGTATCATTTTCTTTCTTTTTCCTATATTTCTTAAAACTCATGGGTTTTTTACACATTTTTAATTTACAACAAATTCTTCAACATATCATAACCCTCTGTAATAATTTACAGACCGTTTTACCGACGGTGATTATTTTTATTATTATTTTAATTATGTTGATTGTATCATTGATACTCTTAATTATTCACACTAAAATAGCACAATCTATTTTTATAGAATAACCTTGATAACATACTTTTACCAAACCAGCACTGGGATTCATGCCTCTTGACGTAGGTACCATTACAATTATCGTAGGAGCCCAATGGGGTGACGAGGGTAAGGGTAAAATAACTGACTTCTTTGCTGGTTCATCTGATTATGTAGTAAGATACCATGGTGGCAATAATGCTGGTCACACAGTTATCGTTGATGGAAACACCTTTAAGCTTCATCTTATACCTTCAGGTGTTTTATATCCTACACCCATAAGCGTTATTGGCAATGGAGTGGTTATTGATCCCGCAGCATTAATTGACGAAATATCCTATTTAACTGATAAAGGTGTTGTGCCTAATTTAATGATTAGTGATCGGGCGCATGTAATTATGCCTTATCATAAATTATTAGATTCTGCATTATCTGACTATCAAGACACTCTAGCTGCTGGAAGCACTAAGCGTGGTATTGCACCAGTTTATGGGGACAAAATGTTCCGCAATGGTATCAGAATGATAGATATTTTAGAACCAAAAATATTAATGGAAAAACTTCAAAAGTCATATTCTTTTGCTAATAATCTTTTATCGTCGATTACTGGAGAATTAATTGATTTAGATATGGATACTATTTATGATGATTATTTAGATATGGGGACACACTTGTCTTCATATATATCAGATGTTTCATTAGAGCTTTATGAGGCCTATAATAATAATAAAACTATATTGTTTGAAGGGGCTCAGGGCATTTCCCTTGATGTGGATCATGGTATTTATCCATATACTACTTCAAGCAATACAATTGCAGGAAGCATTTCTACTGGCACTGGTGTAAGCTATAGAGATATTCATAGAATAATTGGAGTAACAAAAGCGTATCTTAGTAGAGTCGGTGAAGGACCGCTCCCATCAGAAGTTCATGGTGATGAGGCAGCAGAGCTTAGAGAAAGGGGTGGAGAGTATGGAACTACAACAGGCCGCCCCAGGCGCGTAGGGTGGTTAGATCTTGTGCAGGTTAGACAGGCTGTTCGTGTAAATGGTTTAACGGAAATCGCTTTAACTAAATTAGATATTCTATGTAATACTAAAGATATTCCAGTTTGTACGGCATATGAAATAAATGGAACAAAAGAATCGGAAATGCCGGCAAGTTTGCAAAAATTTCGTGTTGCTAAACCCATATATAAAAAGCTTTCTGGGTGGGGTGATTTAACTGATAATATGATTAAGGAGGGCTACAAGGCTCTTCCACAAGCGCTTAGAGATTACATTAATTTTATTGAAAATGAAGTTAATTGTAGGGTTTCAATAATATCTGTTGGACCCGAGAGACATCAAACAATTATTAGATAAACTTAGTGTCTTTTACAAAAGAAATAATTGATTTTAACGGGAAAACAGATTCTGAAATCGTAGATATTTTACAAAAAAATAATATCCCTTTACTGCCTAGTGAAATTAAAATGATTCAAAACGACTTCTTAGGAAGGCCGCCTTCTCTTGCTGAGTGTGTGTTGTTTTCAATAGAGGGGTCTGAACACTGTTCCTATAAAAGCAGCAGAAACCATCTTAAACAATTTATTACTGAAGGTCCTGATGTTGTTCTGGGTGCCAAAGAAGATGCCGGCGTTGTTTCCATCGCTCAAGACAATAATGGCAAGCGTTGGTGTATTGTTATGAGCCATGAATCTCATAATCATCCATCGCAAATTGTACCATATGAAGGCGCAGCTACTGGAGTGGGGGGGAACGTTAGAGATGTTTGTTGTATGGGTGCAAAAGTTATTGCCTGCACTGATAGTTTTCGTTTTGGTAATATCCAATCGAACAAAACAAAATGGATTCATGATGGTGTTGTTGCTGGGATAGGTGGTTACGCTAATCCTTTAGGGGTTCCAAATATTGGAGGAGACATATATTATAATGAAAGCTATAATGATAATTGTCTGGTCACGCTCGTTACGCTTGGCGTGGTGCGTGAGGATGAAATATTTCACTCATATGCCCCTGAAAATGCCGATGGTTATGATCTGATTCTTGTGGGAAAAGCAACTGATAACAGCGGATTTGGCGGTGCAAGTTTCGCATCACTTGAGCTGGAAGAGGGGAAGGAAGATCAAAACAAGGGGGCGGTGCAAGAGCCAAATGCTTTTTTAGAAAGACATATTCTAAAATCCACATATGCACTATTTAAAATAATTAAAGAAAAAAACTTATTAAACAAGGTTGGTTTCAAAGATTTAGGTGCAGGAGGGGTTGCTTGTGCAAGCGTTGAGCTTGCTGACACATCTGGTTATGGAGCAGAAATTTGGCTAGATAATGTGCATGTTGGCATGGAGGGTTTACACCCATCTGTGGTTCTGTGCTCTGAAACCCAAGAAAGGTTTATGTGGGTTTGTCACCCCGATATTACTGATATAATATTAGATCACTACAACAACACATTTGACTTACCAAGTGTTTCTAATCTTGCCCGAGCTTCTGTGGTGGGAAAAGTACATAATAACAAACAATATATAGTACATGCTGGCAATGATGAAATTGTGAACGCACCCGCAGAAATGATAACAAAAGGCTTTAACTATGATCGTCAAATTAAAATACCTGAGTTAAGCCACAGTGAACCTGACCTCCAAGAACCAAAAGATTATAATCAGATTTTAGAGAAACTTCTATCTCACGAAAATATATGCTCTAGATCAAGCGTCTATGAAACCTATGATAAACAGGTGCAGGGCAGAACTATTGTAGAGGCAGGTGAGTCTGATGCAGGTGTGCTTGCCCCATTTAATAGCAGCCAGTACCCAGAAGAAATTAGAAAAATTGGCCTTGCACACTCTACGGATCATAATCCCCTATATGGAAAAATCAGTCCTTATTGGTGTGGGGTAAATTCCGTTGTCGAGTCAATGAGAAATGTTGCTACCGCAGGCGCTACACCACACGCTATGACGGATTGTCTTTGTTTTGGGAATCCAGAAAAACCTGAGCAAATGTGGCAGTTTGCAGAATCTACAAAAGGCGTTGCAGATGCATGCAAAGGAATCCACCTGAAACATGATCCAGATCATTCTGTGCCAATTATTGCTGGAAATGTAAGCTTTTACAATGAATCGGCGGTTGGGGCAATTCCCCCTAGCCCAATTGTAAGTTGTTTGGGAAGGTTGTCAGATGTAGATAAAGCAATTACAATGGGGTTTAAGAAAAAGGGGTCAGTAATTATACTTATAGGCGAAAGAAAAAATGAGCTTGGAGGTAGCCTGTATTATTCTTTATTCAATTTCTTAGGTAAAAATTTACCAAAACCAAATCTTAAAGGTGTAGAATCTGAAATTTGGGCATTAACTGATTTAATAGATTATCAATTAATTCTTTCTGCTCACGATATTAGTGATGGGGGCGTTGCTGTTGCGCTTTCAGAAATGTCATTTCAAAATGAAATAGGGTTTGAAGTTAATGTTGAAAGCTCTCTTCGCGCTGATGTCTGGCTTTTTAGCGAAACAGGTGGATTTGTTATAGAAGTTGAAAAGGAGAATTTACAGGCGATTACAGCTACTTTATCATCATATGAAATACATTATGAAGAAATTGGAAAAACTACCGATCATAAAGCAATGGTTTTTGGAAAAGTAATTCATATGCCTATTTCAAAAGCAAAAGATGGCTGGGAAAAATCTCTAAGAAATCAAATTAAATGACATTAAAAAATTCAATCACAAAAAAAATTATATTTAAAATCATTAAAGAACGATTTATAAATGAGGTTCCGCACCTACAACTGCTTGGGGTTAAAGTTGCAAAATTTGACTATCCAGATGTTGAACTAGAATTAAAATGGAAAAACGAACTTGTAGGAAATGTTATTCAACAATCGTTGCATGGTGGAGTGACGGCTGCGGTCCTTGATTCTATTGGTAGCTTGGTAGCTGTAGCCCATTTCATATCTAATGAAAAAAATCTAACCGCAGAATATCTCAAAAACAGAATTAGCCATATGGGGACAATTGACTTACGAACTGATTATTTATTACCAGGACGTGGTAGCAGATTTACCGCAACAGGAAAAGTCGCGCGAGCAGGAAAAAGGGTTACGGTTTGTAGAATGAAAATGTTTAACGATGATAAAGAATGTATCGCTATAGGAACCGGATCTTATTTATGGAGCGATAAAAAATCATCGTGAAAAAGAACAAAGTTGATTACAAGCTAGCTGGAGTTGATATTAGCGCTGGTAACGAAGCTGTAGATCTAATTAAGGATAGTGTTAAGTCAACTTTTTCAAATAATGTTCTAATAGGCTTGGGTGGGTTTGGGGCGCTATATGATTTAAAATCTATTATAAAAGAATATGATAATCCTGTCTTGGTACAAAGCATTGATGGTGTTGGAACAAAAACAATAATTGCAAGGAAGTTGAAAAAATATGACACTATTGGCATAGATCTATTAAGTGCAGCTGCCAATGATATCCTTGTTATGGGTGCAAGACCAATCACCTTTCTTGATTATATCGCCAATGACAAGCTAAGCCCTTCCATTATAAAGGAGATTATTGCTGGTATGGTTAAAGCGTGTAAGGATACTAATGTTTCGTTGGTTGGTGGAGAAACCGCTGAAATGCCTGATACCTATTTACCAGGTGAACATGATTTAGTTGGGGTTATCACAGGTGTTGTAGAAAAAAATAAAATTATTAGTGGAGAGTCAATTTTGCCGGGTGATATTATTTTAGGGGTACCATCTAGCGGGATACACACAAACGGATATTCATTAGCAAGAAAGATATTTTTTGATATTGGAAATTATGATATAAATGATACCCCAAGTGGCTTATCAAGCTCCGTTGGTCTAACGCTTTTGGAGCCACATATAAATTATACAAATGATATTTTTACATTATTAGATAACAACATTGCTATTAATGGTATGGCCCATATTACCGGCGGGGGTCTTGTAGAAAACATTCCTCGTATTTTACCGAAAAACTGCACAGCAACTATTTCTAAAGGAAGTTGGGATATTCTTCCTGTTTTCAATTGTATACAATCTATCGGTAATATAGATGAGCATGAAATGTTCCGTACGTTTAATATGGGTATAGGCATGATAGTTATAGCTTCTAAAAATCAAGTTGGGCCCATCAAAAATTTAATTAATGTAATAGAAATAGGAAAAGTTGAAGAGGGGATGGGGGGCGTTAAACTAATATAGTGGGTCTTGATATAGCTATAGTACAGTTCCCAGGGTCAAATACAGAACGTGAAACGTTTATGGCTTGTGAGCGCGCAGGGTTAAACCCTGTTGAATTTTTATGGAATGAAAACCATGATACGCTCAGCCGTTTTTCTGGTTTTATTATTGTGGGTGGTTTTTCATATGAAGACAGGTCCAGGTCAGGCGCAATTGCCTCGCTAGACCCTATTATTAATATTATAAAAAAAGAATCAGAAAAGGGGAAGCCCATACTTGGAATATGCAATGGTGCACAAATTTTGGTTGAATCGGGGTTGGTTCCTGGTGTAAAAAACTATTCACTTTCTTCCTCATTGTCCAATAACAAACGAATCGTTGATGGCGAAGTTCTTGGTACAGGATATTATAATGAATGGGCGCACTTATCGTGTTCTATTGATCCAGCCAACAGCGCATATACACAATCATTTCATGCGGGGGAAACAATTCATATCCCGCTTGCACATGCGGAAGGCCGGTTTGTTATCCCTGAAGATTTATTAACTATATTAAT
The DNA here is from genome assembly GCA_964442015.1 of uncultured bacterium. Taxonomy (GTDB): domain Bacteria; phylum Fidelibacterota; class Marinisomatia; order Marinisomatales; family TCS55. The sequence goes on along the minus strand of CAYTYA010000011.1, from coordinate 19,915 downwards.
AAACAATAATCAAGTGCCCTTTCGATATTGCGACCCTAGTGGAAATATTATTAATGATTTTCCTACAAACCCAAACGGATCTATATATAATATTGCTGCGCTTACAAACAAATCTGGCAATGTTATGGCTATCATGCCACATCCAGAACGAACCATAAACGGGGATAAAATATTTATTTCAATGCGAGATTATATTGAATCAAAAAACAAGAAAAATGTTTCTTTTCTAGATTATAAATTCAATACGAATAACATTCAATATTATACTTCGAAAGCCAAGGGGGTGGAGTGGGTTGTTAACATGATAATTACAGATAATGAATCAAACTCCGTACAGAATGCTCTTAATCAAATTGGAATATCTGTACAAATACAACGCATGACTCATTGGGAAATCGTTGGAGGAAGCAATTTAAATCTTGCAGAAATTGAAAAAAGCGGGGAGTTGTTTAATAGCAATAAAGAATATATATCAGATTATAATCCTAATGAAAATAGCGCCACATTTTTAGTTAGGCAAAATGAAGACGTGTTGGGCATTCAAAAAAAGCAATCTCTTATGGATCGGTTTAATATAGCTGGATTAAATGAAATTCATCATGGTGTGCTCTGGAACATAAAAGTAAAAAGTGGTAACTTTGACCGGGTTGTTAAAAAAGTTTTAGATAGTCAAATATTATTTAATCCGTTTTCACAAAGATGCTATACATATGAATGATCATTATAAAAAAAGAATTTCATTAGAGCTTAAAAACTGCCTAACAGAAACAAGATTCTTAAAAGGAAACAAAAAAACTGGTAAGGTTAGAGACCAGTATGATGCTGGAAATAAAATTGTTCTAATAACAACTGATCGACAAAGTGCATTTGATCGTGTACTCGCTGCCATACCGTTTAAAGGACAGGTTTTAAACCAAACAAGTGCGTGGTGGTTTAAAAAAACTGAGCATATTATTGAAAATCACTTAGTTGAAATGCCCGATCCAAATGTTATCATAGCAAAAAAATGTAAAGTTATTCCGATAGAGTTTGTTGTGCGAGGATATATAACTGGTAGTACAAGCACATCTCTTTGGACAGTATACAATAATGGGGACAGGGAATATTGCGGTAACGCTCTACCAGAAGGCTTGATAAAAAATCAAAAATTAAATAATAACATGTTAACACCAACAACAAAAGAAGAACATCATGATAGGCCAATATCCCCTGAAAATATTATAAAAGAAGGTTGGATGACAAAAGAAGACTGGGCTTATTGTAGCAAAATAGCTCTGGATTTATTTTCTTTTGGTCAAAAAATAGCTTTAGAACACGGAATGATTCTTGTTGATACAAAATATGAAATGGGCGTTGATGAATCGGGAAATATTTTACTTATAGATGAAATACACACGCCCGATTCTAGTCGCTACTGGATTAAAAATACTTATGAACAAAGAATGGCAGATGGTTTGGAGCCAGAAAATATAGATAAAGAATTTTTGCGCCTGTGGTTTGTTGATAATTGTGATCCTTATAATGATGACCAACTTCCATCAGCTCCTGAGGATTTAGTTGTTGAACTGTCTAATAGATATATTTATTTGTATGAGACAATTACAGGGGAAACGTTTCCATTGCCTGTTGAGGGTGAACCAATTAAAAATAGAATTATAAATAATTTAAAGGAATATATATAAATGAAAGTCGTTATTATTATGGGTTCTATTTCAGATGAACCGCATTCATTAAAGATTACAAAAAAGCTTGATGAATACGGAATTAAATGGGAGCAACACGCTGCTTCTGCGCATAAAGAGCCAAGAAAAGTTTTAGAAATATTAGATAACAATATAAATGAAAAGAGCTTGGTGTATATTACGATTGCAGGCCGATCAAACGCATTGTCTGGTTTTGTAGCTGCAAACTCAACATTCCCAACGTTGGGATGCCCGCCTTTTTCTGATAAATCTGATATGCTTGTTAACATACACTCAACATTACAAATGCCTAGTAACACCCCTGTGCTTACTGTTATTGATCCAGGTAATTGCGCTCTAGCTGCAAAACGGATTTTGGGTGCCTGATCAATTAAATAGTGTTTCTCCCGTAGATGGCCGTTATAATAAAGACGCCTCTATTCTTTCAAACTATTTTTCGGAATCTGCGCTGATGAGATACAGGGTGATGGTAGAGATTGAATATGTAATTGCTTTAAGTAAAGAAAAAAAGCTGATTGAATTACCGTTAATTAATAACAACATTCAACGTTCTTTGCGAAAAATCTATCAAAAGTTTGATACTATCTCTGCTAGAAGAATAAAAAAAATTGAATCCCAAACAAATCACGATGTAAAGGCTGTTGAAATATTTATATCAGAAAAATTGCAAAAGCTTAATAAGTCTGGACTGAAACCCTGGGTTCATTTTGGCTTAACCTCTGAAGATGTAAATAATATTTCATATAGCATGATGTGGAAAGATGGAATAAAAAATGTTTATCTTGATAAGTTAAACACTGTTATTAAAGCAATTAAATTGCTAACACGCAAGCACTCTAAAGACGCGCTGTTGTCCCTTACTCATGGACAGCCGGCTACGCCAACAACTTTTGGTAAAGAAATGGCTGTATTCTATAATCGGTTAAATAAGCATTATAAAAAATTAAAAGAATTAGAACTGGAAGGAAAAATAAGTGGTGCAACTGGAACGTGGGCGGCACATGTTTCAGCCTATCCAAATATTGATTGGTTAAACTTTTCAAAAAAATTTATTAAATCGTTTGGATTGAAACATAATCCGCTCACTACTCAAGTAGAATCTCATGATTCTCTTGCGGAACAATATCATTTAATTTCACGAGTTAATTCTGTTTTAATAGATTTTTCAAATGATGTATGGTTATATATAAGTAGGGGAATATTGATACAAAAAATAGTTGATGGTGAAACGGGTTCTTCAACTATGCCACATAAAATTAATCCAATTCATTTTGAAAACGCTGAGGGAAACTGTGGTCTGGGCAATGCCCTGTTGATTCATCTTGCTAACAAATTAACAATCTCAAGACTACAGCGAGACTTGTCTGGAAGCACGGTAATAAGGAACCAGGGCCTCGCGCTAGGATATTGTGTTATTGCGTTAAACAATTTAATAAAAGGAATTGAACGTATTAAAATCAATAAACAAAAAACCAAAGACGAGTTAAACAAGCATTGGGAGGTTCTTGCTGAAGCTGTCCAAACTATTCTTAGAAAAAATGGTTATCCAGACGCGTATGAAAAAATAAAAGAACTGACCAGGGGGAAAAGCATAAATAAAACTAACCTACAAAAAATGGTTTCATCTTTTGACATTTCACCTAACGACAAAAAGATGTTGATGGAGTTAACACCAGAGTCCTATACAGGTTTAAGCTCTATATTGGCAAAAATAAGATAATGTGTGGTATAGCTGGAATATATTCTAATAAACCCGTAGCTGCTGAGCTTTATGACAGCCTCATCCACTTGCAACACCGTGGACAAGATGCTGCAGGGATCATCACATATAAAAACCGAATGCATAAATCAAAAGGGTCTGGTTTGGTTCGTGATATATTTACAGATAAAAAAATAGCCCGGTTAAAGGGCAATATTGGAATAGCTCATAATCGATATCCAACTCATGGTGGCTTTAGCCATGGTGAAATTCAACCATTTTGGACTTCAGTTCCATACGGTATCGCTTTAGCTCATAATGGAAACTTGACAAACTATAATGAGCTAGCAAAAACAATTACAAGCAATGAATCTAGATATCTAAACACGCAAAGCGACTCAGAGGTTCTTTTACATTTGTTTGCTGATTTATTACACAACAAACAACAACCTAATGATGACGATGAGTTTTTTAGCAACTTATGCTGTGCTATGGAAAAAGTGTTTAAAAAAGTTCATGGCGCATATTCAGTGGTGGCTTTAATAATTGGAAAGGGGATAGTTGCGTTCAGAGACCCTAATGGTATACGGCCCCTTGTAAAAGGAGTTAGAACAAACAAAGATGGTAAAAAAGATCATATAGTTGCATCGGAAAACACCATGTTTTATCCGTTGGGTTTTGAGCCAGAGAGAAGCATTTTACCAGGAGAAATAGTGTATATAAATCAAAAGGGTAGGGTGTTTAATAAACGCTTGGTGAAACAATCGTTTAATCCCTGCATATTTGAATATGTATACTTTGCTCGTCCAGATGCAACGCTTAATGATGTAAGTGTCTATAGGTCTAGGTTAAGAATGGGACAAAATCTGGCTGAAAAATGGAAACAAAAATTTCCAGATAAAATTCCCGATATTATTATTCCTGCACCTAGCACTGCAAACACATCCGCGTTATCAATGGCAAACACACTAGGTGTTCGTTATTCTGAGGGTTTATATAAAAATCCTTTTATTGGTAGAACGTTCATCATGCCCGGTCAAAAGGCACGTAAAAAATCTGTGCGCTACAAACTTACTCCTCAGCGAACTGAAATAGAGGATAAAACAGTTATGATAGTTGATGATAGCATTGTTCGTGGAAATACATCTCGGGAAATTGTTCGTATGCTGAAGGACTTTGGTGCAACAGAGGTGTATTTTGCAGTAGCATGCCCACCGGTAGTTTCGCCTTGTTTTTATGGAGTTGATATGCCAACCCGTAAGGAGTTAATTGCCAATAATAAATCTGTTGATGAAATAAAAGATTTTCTAGATGTCGATCAGCTAATTTATCAAGAGATTGATTCGTTATCAGAGGCTGTTATGAGAAAAGGTGATCATCATATTGATCAACCGTGTATGGCGTGTTTTGATAAAAAATATATCACAAATGAGATGAATGGTGAAAAAATAAAAGAATTAGAACAAATGCGCATCAAAGATCGCAACGGAAAGTAAAAATGAATATATTAATTGTGGGTTCCGGTGCGCGTGAACATGCCATTGCTAAAGCTCTACATAATTCACCAAAACAAAAATCTCTTTATTGTTTAGCAACAAATAATAATCCTGGTTTACAAAAACTGTGTTTTGATCTTCAGGTTGTGGATATAAACGATAATCAAATAATATCTCGGTTCGCAAAGGAAAACCATATTAATCTAGCTATTATAGGGCCAGAAAACCCATTAGCTAATGGTCTAACAGATGTATTAACAGGTGGTGGTGTTCAGGTGGTCGGGCCAACCAAAGAGCTCTCTAAAATCGAGTCATCTAAATCATTTGCAAGAGACTTGCTGCGTGAATACAATATACCGGCATGCCCTCAATATAAAGTTTTTAATTCAATGAAAGGTGTACAAAAATTCTTAGATCAATTAGGAAATGATTTTGTTATAAAGTATGATGGGCTTGCGGGCGGGAAAGGCGTTAAGGTCTCTGGAGACCACCTAAGTTCGCATAAAGATGCATTAGAATATTGTGAACAATTAATACAAAAAGGTGGGCCCTTTGTAATTGAAGAAAAATTAATTGGTGAGGAGTTTTCTCTAATGAGTTTTTCTGATGGCAATAGCCTAAAACATATGCCCGCAATTCAGGATCATAAAAGAGCTTTGGATGGGGATGTGGGTCCAAACACCGGGGGAATGGGCACATACTCTGATGCTGACCACTCCTTACCTTTTCTTACAAATAATGAAATTAAAGAGGCGCAGAAAATCAACAATCTAACTGCTTCTGCTTTAAAAGATAAATATGGATATGGCTATAAAGGTGTGTTGTATGGCGGTTTTATTACTACTTCTAAGGGTGTAAGGTTAATCGAATATAATGCTCGCTTTGGAGACCCCGAAGCTATGAATGTATTATCGTTGTTAGATACAGACTTCATTGATGTTTGTTTAGCAATAACAGGCGGTACATTAAAAAATATTGATGTTAATTTTTTACACATGGCGAGTGTTTGTAAATACGCTGTTCCCAAAGGGTACCCCGACAAACCAATAAAAAATGAAGAAATCAATATAGAAAAGATAAATAATGATGATGGGTTGTTTTATGCATCAGTAAACAGTGATAATGATAAAATAATATTAGCGGGTAGCCGTGCTGTTGCTGTTGTTGCTGTTGCTAATTCAATATCAAAGGCAGAGGAGGTTGCGGAAAAAGAAATTTCATGTATAAAAGGACCGCTGTTTCACAGAAAAGATATAGGGAAAAATTTCCTAATTCAGCGCAGGGTTGAACACATGAGAGGCCTTAGGTGATTAAACTTGGGGTTCTTGGCTCAACGCGAGGGACAGATCTTCAAGCTATAATTAATTCCATAAATAAAAAAGAGCTGAGGGCAGAGATTGCGGTTGTGATTTCAAATAAAAAGGAAGCTTATATACTTGAGCGTGCAAAACAAAACAAGATCCCTTCTATTTTTATTTCACACAAAGGTAAGAACAGAGAAGAATTTGATGAAGAAATAACAAGTGTTCTTAAAAAAAGTGAGGTGGAATTAATTCTTCTAATTGGTTTTATGCGTATTCTTTCAGCTAGTTTTTGTCAAGCCTGGAGAGACCGCTTGCTTAATGTTCATCCATCGCTATTGCCAAAATATGCTGGAGGTATGGATGCAAGCATCCATGAAGAAGTGTTAAAAAACGGGGAAAAGGAAACGGGCTGCACTATCCATTTCGTCACAGAAGATGTAGATGGGGGTCCAATTTTGATTCAAAAAAAATGTCTTGTAGATGATAACGATACCGTTGAAACATTAAAAACGAAGGTTCAACAATTAGAAGGTGTGGCTTTTATTGAATCTATTAAATTAATACAAAACAATATATATGCTAAATAAACCTATCTTAAACAAAAAATCTATAGAAATTAAGCGTGCGCTAATTTCTGTTTATGATAAAACTGGGGTTGTTGAGCTTGCAACAGCCTTAAATAGCTTTGGGGTTGAAATTCTTTCTACGGGAGGAACCGCAGCAGTTATTAGAGAACAAGATATACCCGTAATAGATGTTAGTGAGTATACACAGTTCCCTGAAATTATGGATGGGAGAGTAAAAACGATAAACCCTTTAATAGAAGGTGGAATTCTTGGTTTAAGAGATCAACATGGTCCAGAAGCCCTTGAAAATAAAATAAAGTGGATTGACCTGGTGGTCTGTAATCTTTATCCTTTTTCAGAAATTATAAAAAAACAAGAATCTGATTTAGCCATGGCAATGGAAAACGTTGACATTGGCGGCCCCACTATGATTCGATCTGCAGCAAAAAACGTTGGTTGGGTTTGTGTGCTTGTAGATCATGGTGATTATAATAATTTTATTGATGAATTAAACTCAGATAAAATATCATATGAAACACGAAAAAAACTATCTGTTAAAGCTTTTGGACATACAGCTCAATATGATACAATTATACATAACCATTTGATTGATGAAGGCCTTCCCGATAGCTTATCATTTACCTATACAAAACATTCTATTTTACGGTATGGCGAGAACCCCCATCAAACTGCATCTGCTTATAGGATTACAAATGATAAATCAATTAATGTTCTCAACGCTACAATTCATCAAGGAAAAGCTCTTTCGTATAATAACATAATGGATGCAGACGCGGCATTAAGTTGTTTAAAAGAGCTTGATAAAACAGCTTGCGTTGTGGTAAAACATTCAAACCCTTGTGGGGTTGCAGTAGGGGAAAACATGTTGGATGTTTATAAAAACGCATTTAGCGCTGACAGATTATCTGCTTTTGGTGGAATTATTGCTATAAATAAAAAATGTACTGAAGAAATTGCCAATGAAATAAATAAAGTTTTTGTAGAAATTGTGCTCGCGCCATCGTTTGACGCTCGTGCGCTCGAGGTTTTTTCTAATAAAAAAAATCTACGCATATTAGAAATCGGCGATATAAAAAAGAGGGAAAATAAATTAGAGGTTCGCAACTTAGATGGTGGTTTGCTTGTACAGGAAGTAGACACAAGTAAATTAAAAATTAAAGAACTAAAAACAGTAACGAATATTAAGCCAGATGCTGGTGATGTTGAAAATATGCTATTTGGGTGGAAAGTGCTAAAACATATAAAATCTAATGCCATTCTATTGGTGAAAAACAATATGAGCATTGGAATTGGAGGGGGTCAAGTCAGTCGGGTTGATGCAGTTGATATAGCTATAAAGAAATCCGGGGAAAGGGTGTCGGATAGCATACTCTGCTCAGATGCTTTTTTCCCTTTTCGTGATAGTATAGATAGAATTGCTGACGCCGGGGTTAAAGCTGTTGTGCAGCCTGGCGGATCTATACGTGATGATGAAGTTATTTCCGCTTGCAACGAACATGGGATTGCTATGGTTTTTACTGGGAAGCGCTGTTTTAAGCACTAGGCGTATAATCTTTAATCATTGCAAAATATATTAAATATCATTTGGATATTGCACCCCCCACTCTTTTCTAAGAGAATCCATAATACCTAAAACATTAAGACTGTTTTCTAATGGAAAGATTGGGCTTTCTGTTTTGTTTTTTAATAAACAGTTTTGTGCCTCAATGGCTTCAAACTGATAACCAAAACCCTGAAAGGGTTTATTAATTTTTATTTCTTCTCCTGTTGATAAATAAATAGTGTATTTCTGAGGATGATAAAAATCATATACTACGATTTTACCTTTTTCTCCATATATCCTTGCCTCATGTGGTGTTATGAAAGACAGCGAAGAGCTAAGCTGGGCTAATTGTCCATTTTCATATTCAAGATTGTATGCTGCATATTCATCTGTTCCCTGGTCTGTTATTTTTGCAAAACCATTTACCTTGCTAGGTTGTAAATCAAAAATAAAATTACAAAAATTAATTGTATAAACACCCAGGTCTAGCAATGATCCTGCTGCTAATTTATTTTCATAAAACCTTGTGCCTTTAATTGGTGGCTTTTTTATACCAAAGTCTGCTTGTATCAGTTTTGGTTTTCCGATAATTCCATTGTTTATTTTATTAATTAAATTTTTAATGGCTGGTAAAAACCTTGTCCACATTGCTTCCATTAAAAAAATATTTTTTTCTTTTGACAAATTAATCAAATGTTGGGCTTCTGTTGTGTTTACACAAATTGGTTTCTCACACAACACGGGCTTATGAGAGTTAAGACAAAGTAGGGTGTTTTTATAATGAAAATTATGTGTTGTTGCAATATAAACTATATCGACTTTTTCATTATTAACTAATTGATCATAATTATTATAGCATTTTTCGGCATTGTGTTTTTTTGCAAAACTCTTTGCTCTTTCTTTATTCTTTGAAGCAACTGCATACAATGTTGAGTTTTCAACATACTGTAAATCTGAAACAAACTTTTGTGCGATGTTTCCACAACCTATGACACCCCATTTCATTATATTCTTGATATTAATACTTTTTGTGAAAAATATTTTGGGTTATCAGTAATTATTCCATCCACCCCAAGCCCAGAAAGCCAATCGATAGCTGGTTTATTATTTACTGTCCAAACGTTGATACTTAAACCTCTTTCTTTGCAGTGTTTAACTAGTCCTTTAGTAACCAATGATTCTTTTGGGTGTATGCAGTCAGGATGAATAATATTTTTTAGAAATAATAATTTTGGGTTATCATATAAAAAACCAGTTCTAATATTTTTATCTATGCACTTCACATACCAAAGCGCTAGTGGGTTAAAGCTGGAAATCAAAACTTTATGAGAAATATTGTTGTTTTTAATTATACTCATTAATTCTTTAACAATTAATATAGCTGTTGAACTTCTTGTTTTAATTTCAATGTTAATTTTTATTTCATCTGGTATGTTTTTTATAACGCTTATTAACTGTGGAATAGATTCTTTGTCGTTTTTTAATCTATGGGCTGTGTTTGCTTTTTTTATATAAGAATATTCCATTTCTGAAATATTCCCCACAAGGTTTGTTTCCACATCTAAGTAATGGTTATGTGAACATATAACTTTATGATCTTTTGTTTTTACAACATCAACTTCTAGTGCTTGTGCGCCGACTTTTATAGCTTCTAAAAAAGAGGTTAGTGTGTTTTCTGGTTTTTTAAGTAAATATCCTCTGTGAGCAAAAAATAAAGGTTTGTTATTGTAAAAATTTTTCATCTGTTTAGGCTTCCATAAATATAGATGTCGCAAAACAGCTCCTGTTATAATGAAAAATATAGCTATAAATAAATTCACTGTTTCGGGGTAAGGATGAGATGTTTAAACAAGTTGCTTTGTCTAATAAAATCTTCATCTATATGTGTTGTTCGATATAATCCTTTGTTATATAAGTCTGCTTGATCTAAATAATGAGGGCTTTTTTGTTGACCCGATTGTCCTGTAGGTATAATAAACTGGGTTAAGTTCATATTTCCCAGATCTACAATTCGCCTAAAGCTTGCACCAACGCTTTGATCAAAACCACCCAGTACTTCGTACTCACCTTTATTAACTGTCATGGTAGATCCTCCTGTTTTATATGGCCCCACATCAAAACCGAAAATCAAGTCTAGAATTTTTATTTTACCTAAAGGATGTGGGTGTGTAAGCGTATGAAGCGATGCCCAAGTCCAAACAGACGGGTTTAATCCAACCTCTTTTTCTATTCTGTTTACCGCGCGCTCAAAAGAAGTAACAACAATTTCTTCCAAGGTTTCTGTTTTGTCTTTTGTGCGCACATCATCAATCCACGATGACTTTCCTTCTGATAGGACCCAGTGAATATTTCTATAAGGTAACATCGAAAAATGCACAAAGGCATCAAAAGCTTTTTTATCAACAAGATCTAGTTCATCTTTATATATATTATTTAATAATTCATCTAAAACTACATGAAACACCAGGGCCGCGCTAGAAACTGGGGTTTCTATAAAATCCCAATTTATTAAATACTCATAAGCGCTCTTTTGGTTTCCATCAAAACTTTTGGGTAGATGTTTAATAATGTTTGGGGTGACTTCCCGAGCAAAGGAAGAAAGCCTGTCATTCTGTATTTTTTTCATATCGTTTACATTTAATTTTTCTTTGTTTTCTATTAGTTCTTCTATGCGTTCAATTCGACTTGGCTCTGCCCACTGGTTGGAAATATAATATGGAAAACTATCGTCAACTATTTTGTTGTTCGCTGTTGCTATGTATCCTTTTTGGGGATTATATATATAGGGCATTTCATCAAAAGGAACAAACCCTTTCCAATCATAATCTGAATCCCAACCCGGTCTTGGCACTAAGCTTTCTCCATCTTTCCTTATTGGAATACGAGCAGCAGCTCGCCACCCTATATTTCCTATGGTATCAGCATAAATAATATTTTGTCCTGGAACTGAAAATGTTTTTACTGTTTTTGAAAACTCATCCCAATTATTTACCAAGCCAAATTGTGTTAATGCTGCTATTTCATTTGTTATAATATTTCCAACCCAAGACATAGATATAGCATAATCTTTTTCTTTTAATAGGGGGTGAATATCGCTAATTATGGGCCCGTGGTGTGTTTCTCGTATTGTTATTGTGGTGTCTTTTCCTTCTTTTAAAGATATTGTTTCTTGCCTTGAAACAACATCTAACCATTTATCGTCATGCTTATATTTGTTTTTATTTTGGGGGTGGATCTTTTCTATAAAAAAATCTATATCATCAGCCATAATGTTGGTAAATCCCCAAGCTATTTTTTCATTCTGTCCTAAAACCGGCAATGGGAAGCCGGGTAAAAAAGCACCACTAACATTATATGCACCACCCTTTAAATGCATTTCATACCATTTTGATGGTTGAGTGAATTGCAAGTGTGGATCATTTGCAAGTATTGGTTTTCCCGTCAAAGACTTTTCTCCCGAAACAACCCAGCTGTTTGACCCAACACTTACGCCATTTGCGCCTGTTAAGTCTCTAATTCTTTCTTCATGATTCCAGATAGATGAAAAAAGAAGTTTCGTATTTTTATAATGTTTTTTGTTTGATATT
>CAYTYA010000011.1:0-7896 GCA_964442015.1 uncultured bacterium | reverse complement strand
GCAGCAAGGCTTCCCCTGCTTGCAGAAACAACTAATGAGATTTGAAAAAGCCTATCTCTTGCCGTTTGGTATCCAGCTGCAAAAAACAAATCTGGTTCGTTTTGAGCAAAGATATGGGGAACTCCATATTTATCTGTAAATATATCTACTGTTTTTTGTAGTCCAGCAACTTTCTTTTCGCCGGAATATATTGGTAGTGCATCATGTAAATATATTCGTAATGATATAATTATTAATATTATGGTGCCAATAGAATATCTCATTACTGTTTTCATATAAATATATTTAGTTTTGATAATGTTATTAAACAATATAAATATTTACACATATTTCCGTAAAATCTCGCCTGTATAGTTAGTAAATATGTTATTAATAATCGCAACAATATCTGTCTTAGGGGTGCTTCTTCTTTTTATTTGGGATACAAGTAGGGATCAAGAAAATAATAGTAATATTTTTTCTTATTATACCCCTTTTTTTGCGGAATCTGTAGTTACACATCACTATTTATCTTCACCAGAATCTGTTTGGAAAACTTTGTCGGACCTGGATTCTTATCAATCCTGGTTTCCTAAAATAAAACGTTTATTACCTGATAGTGATACCGATAGATATGTGCATCAATTTTCATTTGATAGATTTTCTTTGCTTCCTGGCGCAAGATTGTTGCTGCGGCCAAATAGTTGGTCACCTTTTTACAAAAGTAGAGTTGTTGTTGTAAATAAAAATGAAAAAATTACATTTGATTTGAAATTAAATCCGTTTTATCGAGAATATGTTGATTTTTCCTTAAAACCTGAGCCACATGGAACATCTGTGGTTTGTCGTAGAAGCAGTCGAGGTTTGTTCTCTATATTTTTACTCTGGGGTTTTTCAAGCTATAAATACAAAATTCTTGAAAATCTTGGTTATTTTATTCCCTCTGATCTTAAAAAAGATAATGATTCTGATCTTTCATCAAGTGAGAGCTCATTACCCGTTTTGAGCAGAGAGGCTGTTATAGCACAATCTGTGCAGGCTGGTTTAGAAGGAAATATGGATTTAATTAATGCTATTCCAGATAAACCAACAAGAGGTATGGCTAAAGCTACATTGGTTCAGGTAAAAAGGAGAGGTGGTGAATTACCTGATCATTTAAAAACGGCTTTATCTGAAAAACCTGCTTCAACTAAAAGTAGCGCTACAAAAACCACTTCTGATACAGGCGGTGGATTCGCTTCAACAGAGGAACAAATTCACTATCTAGTTAACGTGGCTTTGGATGGGAACGACGAACCCTTGAACGCTGTTGACAACAAAGTAATTCGTGGAAAAGCAAAGGCTATGATTGTTAAAATCAAGAGAGGCTCCATTGATAGGCCCCCTGCGCCAACTGTTTCATCTCCTGCGTCTACAACCAATACACCAAAAGAAACAATAGAAACAAAAACACCGAACCCCGAGGGGGAACAAGAATTGATTGATCGTTTAGTTTTGGATGGTGTTGATGGAAAAATGGACGAAATCAATGCGTTGGATAACAAGGTGTTGCGGGGTAAAATTAAAGCTGCTGTTGTAAAACAAAAACGTCAGCTTAAGTAATTTTTTTATTTGTTTATCTTATATTGAAATTGATATAGGTTTTTTCTGTTTATTACCGGCACAACATTAAGCAGTGTTAATTCCATTTCATCTTTAAGGTTTGAAAAAAGTTTTACCCCTTTTGCAAAAACTAATGGGTGAAAAGTCAAGTACATGTGTGTTAAATATGGAGAAAACAAAGTGTTTGTCTTGGCCCCGCCAATAACAAAGCATTTTTCTGTTTTTATATTACTAAGAATTTGCTTTGGGATATCATCTCGATGAATCACAATTTCTTTTCTTCCTGATAAATCAGTATTTAAAGTTTCTTTTGTGTTAGAGCCCATAATCACCGGCCAACCCATAGTTTGCTCTTTAAACAAATGTAAATCTAATGTCCATTCGACTGTTTCGTTGCTATGCCTTGCTATATAACCATCAGCAGTGATTGCTGCTATTAGTATTATATCCATATAAAGGGCTAATCTTTACTAAGCGCACTATCAATAAGAAAGTTGATATATTCTCTATGTGCGCTTGTTGATGACGTAACCCCTGTTTGTTTTCTTGTGTAATTTTTTATGTTTTTTAATGCTCTATAAGCTGTTGATTGTGCGTGGTGGCCATATATGTCTGCGTTTGATGGTTTTAAAATTTTAATCAAGCGGTGTGTGTACTCTGTTTGTAGATTTTGCCTAAAGGTATTGACGTCGCCTCGCATATCATCAATGTATATAGCAAGCGTAAGGTCTGATATAAACTCATTAAGGTTGTATCTGTTTCCATAAACACCTGTATCAGATATCCTCTTTAAAACTTTTGGGTGTAACAAATGATTAAACACGTCTTTTTGTATCCCTAACACGCGGTCATGAATTTTATAGTCTTCGGTTGATGGCATATGATTAAAACCCCTCCTTTGAGGTAGAAGTTTTTCTAATATGTCTTTTGAAAAAGAAAAAGCGTTAGGGTTAAACAGGTTTTCTTCAAGGGTTTTTATTGCTTTTTTTTGTTCTTTGTATGGAACGATTTTAAACGGTTCACCAGACCCCCGTTGCCCAAAAAAAGAACGATCAACATATACTCCACCTATATGTCTGGACACAACTCTACTTGCAATTCCTCTTTCCCTTAATAATATATTAAATGCATCTAATAAAGACTGGTATGATTTTCCTCTATCTGAATATTTTAGTACTAAATCATCCATTAAGTATTGTGTAAGAGCAATCCTGTCGCTTGCATAGTCAACTGGTTCACTAGACATATCATAGATCATTGCCTGGGGATCTATTCCTTTTCCAGCCGCGCGCATATCATCTGCGTCGTTGCCAAACGATAGTTCTAGGGATGTTGACCTTGATAGAATCGCGCTTATACGACTTTCTTCTAATTCAATATTATCTAGTGGTGTAGAATAACCAAATTCTATTGCCCATTTATCATATGGTCCTGGTGTTGTTGTATAATACTCACCTTGCTCTATTTCTGGCGGTGCAATATTAACACCTGGGTATTCCATTACAGATCCTGTTAGCCCCATTTCTTGTGTTATTCCTTTGTTGTGTACGCGTGAGTTATCATGCAAATAGCTTGATTTAAAATTATGATTCAACCCCAAAGTGTGTCCTACTTCATGTAAAACTAATCGAATTAATGATTCATTAATTATTCTCTTTTTTAATTCTTCTGAATACCCAGAAACCATTGATGTGACAAACCCAAATTGGTTTCCTTGGTTTAAATAATATCCAGCTAAACATCCATCTGAAAAACTGTCTGCATCAATAGTTTCTTCATAGAGCTTGTCATATTTTACCCTGTTCGTGAAATAAACAAACTCTAACATGATATCTGCCCCGAGAATTTGACCTGTTCTTGGGTTTACAAAACTTGGCCCATAGCCCCCAAAAGGTGGTCGTGGTGAGGATGTCCATCTCAAGACATTATATCTAATATCTCCCGCATCCCAATCAGCATCATCTGGTTGAACTTTAACTTGAATTGCGTTTTTAAACCCTGCTGTTCTGAACGCTTTGTTCCAACGTAACACGCCTTCTTTTACAGCATCCCTAAATTCAAGAGGTGTGGTGTTTTCAATCCAAAATATGATTGGATCTATTGGTTCTGATATCGGTAGTTCTGGATATTTTTTTTGTAAACTCCATCGGTGAATTAGATCTCTATACGGTGTGTTGCTAACGGACGTCATGTCAGTTACTTGGGTCATAAAATAACCCACCCTAGGGTCGTCATGACGAGGGGAATAGTTGTTGTCTGGAACCTCTATAAAGCTATGTTGTATAACTAAATTAACCGATCTTGGATCTGTAATCCCGGGCCCACCCCTGTTTACAGGTAGTGGGTTATCAAAAACATATTTAATAGCTATATCAGAATTAAAAGGATAATTGTTAATTGAAATATATTGGCATTTCGTTTTGTTAAGAGACCCCAAAGAAAAGCGTGATCCTGGCTTGCTGTTCGGGTTTGGAGAAGGTTTTATTTGATAAAGATTTTCCGATAAAAACACATTGTCTGCTTTTATAAGAAGCGACCCGGATTCTTTATCTGTAAACACAATTTCTGATGTTGCTAAAACAGATTCATTTATATTTGCTGCGGATGCTTTACTTAACGGGTTTTTAGGGTCAAAATAATAGGATGTGTTAATTGTTACAAACTCAACTCTATTAAAATATTTTCTAATTACAAAAACCTTACTTGATTTGTATGCTCCTCTAAAATGTCCAACATCCACCACCCCGTCTAACGTGTGCACAAAATGAATATATTCTTTATTTAGTTGGTTCTTTTCTATTAACATTTGCAGAGAACCATTTAAAGTGTCTTGATAAAAAGCAAACATGCCTTTAAACAATTTTGATGCTTTTGTTAAACTATCAAGCGTTACTTTTGTTGTGCTTGAGTCTGGTTTAATTGCGGGGGGTTTAGGTTCTTCTTGGGATAACAGTGGGATCATAAAAACAACCAATAAGGATATAAAAAAACTTCTATTGGTGTATGTTTTTTTCATGTTTTACCTCATTTTTTTTTGAATATATAAATCTGTTATGGTTTGTGTAAAAACTTCTCCTGCCAAACCCATTGTTTCTCCAAGAGTAGGGTGAGGATGAATGGTTAAGGTTAAATCTTCGGCATCCACCCCCATTTCTATTGCAAGAACAGCTTCTGAAATAATATCACCAGCCCCTGCTCCAACAATTCCCACACCCAGAACTTTTCTGGTTTCTGGGGAAAACAGTATTTTTGTTTTCCCAAAAGATGATCCAATTGCTATTGCGCGCCCACTTGCTGACCAAGGAAATTCTCCTTTTTCATACGGTACTTCTTTCTCTTTTGCTTCGGCCTCAGTAAGCCCAACCCAAGCCACTTCTGGGTCAGTGTAAACTACGCTTGGGATAGCTTCAACATCAAATGCGGAGGGTTGACCAGCGCAAACCTCTGCGGCAACTTTTCCTTGGTGTGTAGCTTTATGTGCTAACATTGGACTACCCGTTACATCACCAATTGCATATATATTACCAACCGATGTTTGTTGATATTCATTAACAGAAATAAAGCCGCTCTCTTCTATTAAAACGTCTGTATTTTTTATCTTTAGTTGGTCTGTGTTTGGTTTTCTACCTACAGCTATGAGAGTTTTGTCAAAAACTTCAACAAATGATTCTTTTTTCGTTTCAATGGTAATGTTTAGTTTATCTTTGTTGTCTTCAATGTTTACAACCTTTGATGAAAGATATATATTTTCAAACTGCTTTTCTAACTGAGTTTGGAGGGGTTTAACTATATCTTTGTCTGCTGCATCAATTAAATCAGGTAAAAACTCTACAACGGTAACTCTAGATCCCAGCGATGCATAAACCTGGCCCAACTCAAGCCCTATTATGCCCCCACCTATGACCAACAGTTTTTTGGGTATGCTATCTAATTCAAGGGCGGTTTTTGATGTTAGTATTTTTTTGTTTTTAACCGGAGTGTTGGGCAAAGGTGTGGAGCGCGATCCTGTTGCAATAATACATTTTTCAAATAATATTTTTAATTCTTCGTTATTTGTCTTAACCAATAGCTCTTGGTTTGAAATAAAAGTGGCTTCTCCGTTCAACACCTCAACGTTTCGGGCTTTTGCCATGTAAGATATTCCGCTGTTTAGTTTTGTGACTATTTTTTGTTTGTGCTTTCTAATTTGTTCGATGTTTATTTCCGGCTTTTTAAAATGAACCCCCATTTTAGTCAAGTGTTGCGCATCTAAAATGGTTTTAGAAATATGTAAAAGAGCTTTTGATGGAATACATCCCCTGTTTAAACAAACACCGCCAAGGTGTTGTTCTTTATCAATTAATGTTACCTTTTTTCCTAGGTCAGCTGCTCGAAAAGCTGCAGCATACCCACCTGGACCTGCGCCAACAACAACAACCTCTCTTTGTTTGTTTTGTTTCAATTAAATATAGTTATTTGAGGTTTTGTGGGTTATTTAAAATGTTTGAAAGCGAAACCATAAATGCGGCACCAGCCGCGCCATCAACCACTCTATGATCATAAGAAAGAGAAAGGGGTAAAATTAATTTTTTATCATCTGTATTTACTGGAACCATTCTTGAAACGCCCAATATTGCAACCTCTGGGGGGTTTATAATGGGAGTAAAAAAAGACCCACCAATACCTCCTAAATTAGATATTGTAAAGGTGCCTCCTTTAAGTTCGCCGGGTGTAAGCTTTTTAGTTCGTGCTTTTTCACTAACAACCATTAACTCTTTAGAAAGCTCCTCTATATTTTTTTTGCCAACGTCTTTTATTACCGGAACAACCAATCCGTCTTTTGTATCAACAGCAATTCCTATATGATAATATTTTTTAAAAACAATATTTGTGCCATTGTTTTGAATAGAGCTGTTAATAACGGGGTGTTCTTTTAATGTAGAGACAACTGCTTTCATAAGGTATGGCATCATTGTGACTTTTATTCTTTTTGTTGATAGTTTATTTTTTTCTTTTTTTCGCAATAATTCTAAAGCTGTAACATCTGCTTCAATAAACTGTGTAACATGGGGTATTGTTTGCCAGGCCCTTGACAGCCTTTTTCCTGTAATTGTT
The DNA here is from genome assembly GCA_964442015.1 of uncultured bacterium. Classification (GTDB taxonomy): domain Bacteria; phylum Fidelibacterota; class Marinisomatia; order Marinisomatales; family TCS55. Next base: position 1,221 of record CAYTYA010000011.1, on the reverse strand, counting down.
TTAATCTTTGTTAGTTTTTTAATGTCTATGTCTCCCCATTGATTAAAATCAATCTCTGGTTCCAGGTGGGGTGGGGTTGTTTTTTGAGCATACATTTGTGCTTTTATATAACTGTGGAGGTCTTCCCTTGTTATTCTCCCCTTGTTTCCGCTTCCTGATATAATATCTAAATTTATATCAAGCTCTCTAGCGAGCCTTCTCACTCCTGGGCTAGCATATATGCCATTATCGCTTAATGGGGTTTTTGATTTTGGTTTTATATTTTCATGTTTTATGGTTTGTGGTGGTGGTGATTTTATTGGTGTTTTTTTAACATCTTTTTGACTAGTTGTTTCTGTTTCTATTATTAATAACAAATCGCCTGTTTTTACTGCTTGTCCGTTTTTAATGTTTACACTTTTCACTATTCCACCCACCTCTGATGGTATTTCCATAGATGCTTTTTCTGATTCTAACACTATCATTATATCGTCTTTTTTTATCTTTTCTCCTTTAGAAATTGTTATCTCACTAATTGTTGCTGATTCAATTCCTTCGCCAAGGTCTGGTAAAAATATTTTTTTTATTTTCTTCATGCTACACGGTTAACGGGTTAGGTTTTTCTGGATCAATATTGTATTTCCTCATTGCTTGTTCAACTTTTGACATTTGTATAACCCCCTCATTTGCTAGAGCTCTTAATGCTGTAATTATAATATAATATTTGTCTATTTCAAAAAAATGGCGAAGGTTTTCTCTTGTGTCGCTCCTCCCAAAACCATCTGTTCCAAGCGAATAAAAAGGCCCGGGAACGTATGGTGCAATCTGTTCAGATAGCATTTTAACATAGTCCGAGACCGCTACGGTTGGAACAGTGTTTTTACTAAGGCTTTTATCTAGGTGTGATTTTCTTTGGTTTTTTGTGGGGTGTGTTAAATTCCACCTTTCTGTTTCCTCAGCGTTTCTTCTTAACTCGCTAAAGCTTGTGACGTTCCAAACCCCAGGGTCAATATCCCATTCTTTTTTTAACAATGTGGCGGCCTGTAAAACTTCTTTCATAAGGGGCCCGCTTCCTAGTAGCCTAATTGTTGGGTTTTTTGTGGTTTTGATTTTATATAATCCTTTTACTATATCCGCTGAAACGCCCGTGGGGATTGGTGGGTGTTTATAGTTTTCGTTTTCAACGGTAATGTAATATATACAGTCGTTATTTTTTTCGTACATGTCTTTTAATCCGTGATG
>CAYTYA010000010.1:26436-37968 GCA_964442015.1 uncultured bacterium | reverse complement strand
AAATGGGCTATAGCCCTGCAAGCTTATCCTCTTGTTTCTTGCAAGAAAGGGGTTTCTTTTTGCAGGGCTATTCCCAAACAAAAAGTACCACATATATCATATAAGAAACGTTGATGGGGATCACAAAAATCCTATGGCTGGAACACTGGCCAAAATCTAAATGAATTATTTGACTGGATGTTTCCATCAGATACAACAATATTATTTAATTCAGATAATCGAGAAAAATCTTTTCCATTTGAGCGTATCCATTCAATAAAACTATCTGCCCCCCATTCGCCCGTTCTATGAATATATACAATATGACTCCCAGATGGTGACCACTGACCATGGTATGCTACGTGCCCTATTGGAAAATCAGTTAAGCGTAATTTCTCTGAACCATCAACATTCATTATCCAAAGATTATAATCATTTTGAAATAAAACTTTTTTTCCATTGGGACTTAATCTGGGGCGATCATCCCCATCCAATGTGCATATCGATAAAAATCGATCATTTGAACCATTCAAATGAATAGACCAAATTTCTAATTGATCTTTTTCAACTTGTGAAGACATTACATATAAAATTGTTGAATCGTTCGACGTTAATCCAATAGGAAAAATAATATCTGCTGGATCATTAAATGTTGATACTTTCTTATATTTCGTTCCATCCGTTCGTACACTGTATAAATTTTTGCTACCAAACCGATCTCTAGCTGTATAGATAACCAAAGAACCATCAGATGAAAATAATGGATTCCTTGAATTTGATTCATATGATAGCCTAATTGGCGATGCCCCACTATCTAATGGAAGACTGTATATAGCAGTATTATAACCTATATTTTTTACGAATACTAATGTATCTCCTGAGGGATGCAGATCGAACCATAGATCTGTATGTATAGAGGATATAATCGAAACATTACCACTATCTATATCCATCATTACCAAGCTTGGGTCCCCTAAAGTATTATCAGTAAAAAATAAAATATCTCCATCGGGACTAAAATGCATTGGATATCCTAGCTTTGAAGATGGATTGCCATTTGTTTTATTATAAACATCATAATATTTCTTTGCCATATCAAATTTGAGAGAATTAGTAGTATCAAAAGGATTTGCAGCTAATGATTCAATCCACATTAAGGGAGGATCAGTAAAATCTTTTTCAATCATTTTTTGTCCTTGGACGGGATTATCCATAATGTAAAAGTTCTTATCTTGAAAAAATAATTGCATAATTGATCCGCTTAATTCCTGCTGATAATACATTTCTTCACGATATTTCATATCTAAACTAAAAATATCCAGTTGATCACTTAGCCCATGTCTATCTCCAAAAAATAGGATTTTAGTTATTGCATCACCACTAATTGAATCGGATGATTGGAATCCCCAATAATCTTCAGTAACAAGAGTATAAATTCTGCGAGTTCCCCAAGGTATGTTTTCTTCAACAAATACTGTGTCATTTGCATTTTTTGTTGACCATAACTCTTTCACCCCAATTGTATCATCAACTGATTTTCCGTATAGAATATATCTAGCAAAATCTTTTTCTGTATTTTTTGACCACATTAAATGAAAGGATTGTTTATCATGATTAATAAATAAGAATCGCGATGGTAATGGAGGCGAATCCAATACTTTTGTTAGTTGTCCTGAAGCAGAAAATCCAAATGTATCAACAACAGTTATCCAGTACCACCTAGGAGATGATGGATCAAATTTATCAAGTATAACATTTGGAGTATCGCTAGTAGTAATATTAACAATATCTATTATATCACCTCCTAATGAATCGACAGCAGATAATTGATAATGGCTAAAATCATTTATATAAGTCTGTTGCCAATCAATTTCAATAAAAGATGAGTCATATTCGATATTTGTTATTTCTACTGGATTTGGATAACCCCGAGACTGGTCAAAATATACTAAAACACTGTCACTGCTTGCCTTATTGCCTATCGTATCATATGCCGAAACATAAATTATATGTTCATTCGTATCAGCAAATTGGGTTGTATTTAGAATAAAATCATAATACCCTGCTGTAACTTGTTTTTTTATTAAGAATGAATCTAAATGCAAAATAACAGAATCAATCCCTCCATCATCAATTGCTAAACCAGCAACAGGATGTAACTTTGTTAAAGTATCGCCATTATTAGGATATGTTAACCAAAGAAAAGGGGGTATAGAATCTAACAATTTTGGTGGTTCATAAATTGTAGTATCAATCATATAACCTGATATCCAATGATCAGGTATAAAAGGCACTCTATCAAAAACCTTTGGTAATTTTGGAATTGATGGTAATGATGGCAGACGAACTGCGCATCCTGGTATAAACAAAAGAACAAGAAAAAATATAGTTAAAAATTTATTTTTCACAATTTTTAACCAATTCTATAGATTGAAAACAGATAATAGTTCATTTATTAATGGTATGTAGAGTACCTATAGCATACAGGAAAAATAGTTAAATAAAAAAGCATAAAATTATTTGTTTGGATGTAAAGATATAAAAAATCAATTTCATACTAAGTTAACTTCATATTAGTAACATATATTGATAATACTTATTTATGAAAAATAATTTTCAAATTAATGGTGTAGAATTTGGTGAAGATAAACTTCCAATAATTGCTGGCCCGTGCGTTATTGAAAGTAGAGACCATATTTTACATATGGCTGAAAAAATAAAGGAAATAACAGATAAAAATAATTTGCCATTTATTTTTAAGTCCTCTTTTGATAAAGGTAATCGCTCTTCTTATTCTTCGTTCCGGGGTCCTGGAATGGATAAAGGTCTTCGAATATTAGAGGATGTTAAACAAACATTTAATATACCAATAACAACTGATATTCATAATGCGGGTCAAGCTGATGCAGTTGCAGAAATTATTGATATTATTCAAATACCAGCATTCCTTTGTCGCCAAAGTGATATAATTAACGCTGCAGTAAAAACCCGCAAAATAATTAATATCAAAAAAGGTCAATTTATGGCCCCGTGGGATGCAAAGAATATAGTTGAAAAAGTAGCTGAAGAAGGTGGAGAAAAATTATTACTTACTGAACGAGGATCTTCATTTGGTTATAACAACTTAGTTTCAGATATGACTTCAATTCCTATTATGCAAGATTTTGGTGTGCTCGTAATTTTTGATGCAACTCATAGCGTTCAGCGTCCAGGAGGATTAGGGGAAACAACAGGTGGTGCAAGAGAGTTTATTCCAACATTGGCAAGGGCAGCAGTAGCAGCAGGATGCAATGGCGTGTTTATGGAGGTGCATGATAACCCAAATAAAGCAAAATCAGATGCTGCTTGTCAATGGCCATTAGAAAAACTTGATCATTTATTAAAAAGTATAAAAAGAGTAAAACAGGCTGTAATATAGATTTATTAATAATGTGATCTAGATCATATCTATTTTTAATATATTGCCTTTTCGATATAATAATAATATGTTTGCTTACACATAGTAAATAAAACCTCGTATAAGGAGTAAATAATTAAAAATTTATATGAATTATTTGCATAAGAAAGGGAATAACAAACATAATCAAGGAGGAAATATGATTAATTTAATTTCTCGGGTTTTTGTTATAAGTCTCTTGTTTAGTTTCGTATATGCACAGGATGCAAGTGGAATTAAAAAGGGTGCTGATAACGATGCAAAAAAACCCAATACATCTAAAGTGTCTAAAGATAAAGGTTCAGATGGTGGTAAACTCGCTCCTTCTGGAAATAGTTCTAGAATGAGCAACACTGCTGCACCTGCACCAAAAAAAGGGAAAAAAGCCAAAAAAGGCTTACTTGGAAGATTATTTAGTAGATCATCTAAGTCTAAATCATCTAAAGCTGCTAGCCCAGGGTCTGCTAATAGACCAGCCGGTGGTGGTGAAAAAAGTGGTGGTGAAAAACCTCAAGATACTGAAACTGACCATAGGGATAAGCCATAATCTGATTTAATCTTTTTATAATTGCTTATCAAAAAAACAGGGTAAAATTTATTTACCCTGTTTTTTTTTATATTCTATTATTAATAGATTCTAATGTTAAAACACATGGGAAAACTTTTTAAAAACATATCATTATATATCCTTATTTGCAGCGCAGGTTATTCTTCTGAGGTAACAAATCAAGTTAGTGCAGCATATTATAATTATGGTGGCAACTATAATTATAAATACTATGATGTGTCATGGTTCTACTCAATAATTGGAGATATAAATAAAGGATCGATCAATCTTCCTGATACTGAATTTTCTATTTACTTAAGTAATAGTAAATCAATCTATGAAGGATATTTATATACTAATGATGCAAACTTGGTTTTAAAAACAGATCTTTATGCAAATCAAAAATTTTCTCCATTTGTAATTTTTCAGTGGACATTTGATTCAACAACCGCTTTAGATTATCGGATTAACCCAGGTGTTGGTGGCAAAGTACGTTTGGGAAAAGGTTTCTCTATTAGTTATGCTGGATTATGGGAAATTGAAAAATATACAGGGTATACAGAAAATTCATTTTTCAGACATTCATTTAGACCAAAGCAAAAATTATATCCTATGGAAGGTGTTGAAATTGAAGAACAATTATTCTACAAGCCTACATATAAATTTGATTCATATTTAATTGAAAATATTCTTACAATATCTGTTGATACCGTTATACCTGGCGTTTCATTAAATATACAGTACAATTACAACTTAAATAGCAATCCACCTGCTGGATATAAAAAAGAGGACACCTATATTTCCTTTGGATTCTCTTTGCAATTATAAATAATTAAAAACTTCATTAATTATTAAAAACTCTTTTCTTCATTTAATATTCTTAATTAAAAATTCTCTTTTAAAATTTAGAATAGCATAACAACTTCTAAATAATATTTGAGGGGGTGGAATGTCATTAGTTACAAAGAAATCATTACTTATTTCTACAATAATTTTATCTTTATCTTTTGCTCAATCTTATGATAATGAATCTGCTCATGGATTGGGTAATTATAATATTCCATTTTTTAAAGCAGATAGCTATCACCCTAATGTTCAACCGCCAGGTGAGTTTTTAGGTTTTACTCTTGGTTCTAGACCTGTTCATCATGATGAAGTAATAGATTACTTTAATTATTTAGACAAACTGTTAGATAATATAATGCTTACAAAATATGGTTATACTTATGAAGGAAAGCCTTTAGTCTATCTAATGATATCAAGTAAAAAAAATATGGCTAATATTGATGATGTTAAAAAATCTATCTCCATGCTAGCCGATCCACGAACATTAGATAAACCCCAAACTGCTAATGAAATTATTAAAAACACTCCAGCTATTGCATGGATGGCCTATGGTATACATGGAGACGAGATATCTAGTACCGATGCAGCCGTACAATTAGCATACCAATTGGCAGCAGGTACTGATTCCGCTACTAAAAATATTCTTAAGAAATTAGTGGTTAGTATTGATCCAACTGAAAATCCAGATGGCCGCGAGAGATATCTTCAGCAATTATTACAATGGCGAGGAGAAATAGTAAACTCAGATGCTAATAGTTTAGATCATTCAGGTTTTTGGCCATATGGTAGAGGAAATCACTATTTATTTGATCTTAACCGTGATTGGTTTGCTACGGTACATCCAGAAACAAAAGGAAAGGTTTCTGCAATATTAGATTGGAATCCGCAATTTCTTGTTGACTCTCATGAAATGGGTTCATTTGATACATACTTATTTAATCCTCCTAGGGCGCCATATAATCCTTATATGCCAAAAACTATTTTTAAATGGTGGGATAAAATTGCAAAAGATCAAGCTGCAGCATTTGATGAGTATGGATGGAGCTATTATACAGGTGATTGGAATGAAGAAGTTTATCCTGGTTATGGTAGTTCTTGGGGAATATATATTGGACTAGTTGGTATCTTATATGAACAGGCGGGTGCAGATGGATCTATTGTAAAAAAAGAAGATGGGACTATTACAACATATAGAGAAACTGTCCATCATCAATTCATTAGCTCGATGGCAAATCTTCAAACAATTGCCAATCAAAAGGAAGAGCTATTACGAGATTATTATAATAATAGAAAAAAAGCTGTCTCGACTAAAAATGCAGGTAAAGCATTTGTGTTTTCATCTAAATCAAACCGTACAAGATTAAATGAACTAGGCGAAACAATTAAAAGACAAACTATTGAAGTTTACACCAATAAAAATGATCTAAGGCTACCTAAAGCAATTAATAGTAGCGGAAAAACTGTAACCAGACAAAATATTCCGGCAGGATCATTAATTATTCCTTTAGACCAACCTTTGAATACACTGATAAAAAACATTTTATCATTTGATATAAGATTGGATACAAAAAGCATGGAAAAAGAGCGGAAAAAGCTTTTAAAAGATCAGGGATCCACATTGTATGATGTAACCGCATGGTCACTTTCGCATGCATATGGAACAGATAGCTATTATACTGAAGCGATGCCAAAGATATCAATGGATGTTTTTCAACCTATTCTTAATGAAGGGAAACTCACAGGTAAAAATCCAAAATATGGTTGGGCAATTAAAAGTGATGATGATCAATTTTATTATTTAGTTGGAAGATTATTAGAAAATAAAGTTAAGGCATGGTGCGCTAAAGAAGGTTTTAATATTGGAGGAGAATATTTTCCAAGAGGGAGTATCGTTATTAGAAATAATTCCAATAAAAGTATGAAAATTGGATTATTAAAAAAATTAGCTGCAAAGTATGGTATTGATATTTTTGCAATAAATACAGCCCTTGCAACAGATGGTCCAGATCTCGGAAGTAGTAATTTTACCATGTTAATTGAACCTAGAATAGCTATTGTCTCTGGCCCTCCAACTAGTACTTATAGCTTTGGGGCTACATGGCATTTAATAGATTATAAAATGAAAAGCAGAGCATCATTAATCAATGCAATGAGTTTTGGATGGCAAGATTTGAACAAATATAATGTGCTTATTCTTCCCAATGGTAGGAGTATGAAAAGAATACTTGGAGATAATGGTATAAAAAAATTAAAAAACTGGGTCAATGGTGGTGGTACTTTGATTAGTTATAGCAATAGCGCTGCATTTTTGGCTGATACATCAGTAAGTATTAGTTCTGTTAGATTAAGACGGCAAGCTTTAGATAAACTAGACTCCTATGATCGTGATCTATCCATTTTAAAAGAAGCTGAGAATTTTTCTATTGATAGTATTGCGCTATGGGAAGGTGGAGATATTTATACATCGGATGAACCAAAAGAGACCGATAAAAATAATGATAAAATTAAAGAATTAGATCAATTAGGAAGGAAGTTTCGTCCACAAGGAGCTATTTTAAAAGTGGATATGGACAAAGAACATTGGTTAACTGTTGGTTGCGGAGAATCTATTCCCGTGTTATATAATACTGGAAATGTATTGATGGCAAAAAAACCAATCAATGTTGCGGGAAGATTAGCTGGTGAAAAAAATATTAGATTAGGTGGTCTATTATGGCCTGAAGCAAAATCTCGTATTGCTAAATCTGCATGGGCGACTCAAGAACGTCATGGAAAAGGACAAATCATTCTCTTTGCTACTGAACCGCATTTTAGAGGGTATTTTAAGGCAAGCGAACGCGTACTCTTAAATGCAATTTATTTAGGACCCGGTATGGGGACAAGTCATTCTGTTGAATGGTAATTCTTATAATATTAGATAATTTATTTTATTAAGTCAGTTACAAAATTATGATGGAATTTGATAAGTTAATTTTCCATCTTAAAAAAATAATTAATACAAACCTGCCTGGGCATGATTCTCATCAAAAGATGAGAGTTGATTCCCGTAAAAAAATAAATTTTCCTTTTACAATTAATAAAGCGAGACCTGCCGCAGTACTTCTATTATTATATCCTGACAATAATCAAATTTTCTTTTACTTAACAAAAAGAACTGAAGATTTGAAATATCATAAAGGTCAAATTTCTTTACCAGGTGGTTCAAAAGAAACAGGGGAATCGTTATTAGAAACAGCATTAAGAGAAACTGAAGAAGAAATAGGAATAAATATAAATAAAATATCAATACTTGGTTCTATAACGCCTTTATTTATACCAGTTACAGGATTTATGATGACACCATTTATTGGATTTATATCAAAAGAACCAATAATTAAGCTAGATTCTAGGGAAGTAGATGAAATATTTTCTGTAAATATTATAGATTTAATTAATAATGATAAATTAACTACACATCGTCAAATAAAAGGTAAAGATGTAAATATTCCATATTATCTTTTAAATAATCATCAAGTTTGGGGAGCGACATCAATGGTGTTATCTGAATTCAAAGATATTATACAGTTAATTAAAAAGAATAAATAATTATGAATCGTATCGGCATAGATCTAGGAGGAACAAAAATTGAAGGTGTATTGTTATCGTCAGATAATACAATTATTGAACGAAAACGAATTCCTACAAAACAAGATGAAGGTTACGAATCTATAATTAAAAGAATCGTACAATTTATTAATAATATAAAATCATTATCTGATAAAGAATGTCAAATAGGTATATGTACACCAGGAGCCTTAGATATGGAAACAGGTATTTTAAAAAACAGTAATACAGTTTGTCTAATTGGAAAACCAATTAAAGAAGATATTGAAAGGGAATTAAAATCTTCTATTGCAATAGATAATGATGCTAATTGTTTTGCTATGGCCGAAGCATTATTAGGATCTGGGAAAGATTATGAAATTGTTTTTGGAGTAATAATGGGTACTGGAGTCGGAGGTGGTTTAGTATTAAATCGTAAAATACATCATGGAAGATTATTTATTGCTGGAGAATGGGGTCATCAAGTATTATATCCAGATGGCCGGGACTGTTATTGTAATAAAAAAGGATGTGTAGAAGCATATTTAAGTGGCCCATCTCTAGAAAAAGAATGGCAGAAAAATTCAAATGAATCTTTACCCTTAAAAAAAATTGTTGAATTATATGATAATCATCCAAATGACAATTATATCAAATGGAAGAGTGAATTTCTTTCAAACTTTGGCATTGCTCTTTCAAATGTTATAAATATCATTGATCCAGATGTCGTTGTATTAGGCGGTGGGCTTTCAAATATAAATTTTCTTTATAGCGAAGGGATATTATCTGTTCAAAAGAATATATTTAGTAACAAAAAAGACACTCCAATAGTTTCAAATAAATTGGGTGATTCAGCTGGCGTATTTGGGGCGGCGTTGCTTAATTAATTATTTTTTGATCGTTTTCGCAATGCTTGCATTGTTTTCCATATCGATTTAGGTATTTTTTCTAAATCATTAAATTGTCCTGCTCCTTTTAACCATTCTCCTCCATCTATCGTAACAACTTCTCCATTAATATACCCCGATTGTTCACTGATCAAATAAGTTGCAAGGTTAGCTAACTCTAAATGTTCTCCAAATCTCTTCAAAGGAATTCGATCTTTTAATTTCTTTTTCATATTTAATCCAGGTGGAGCCAATCTCTTCCAAGCTCCATCAGTAATAAATGGACCTGGAGCTATTGCATTTGTACGAATATTATATTTTGCCCACTCAACAGCTAGAGATCTCGTCATTGCTAAAACTCCTGCTTTAGCAGAAGCAGAAGGAACAACGTATCCAGATCCTGTCCAAGCATACGTCGTAACAATATTTAAAATATTTCCTTTCTTTTGCTTAATCATCTCTTTGCCAACAGCAAGTGTGCAGTTAAATGTTCCCATAAGAACAATATCAACAACAGCTTTAAACCCTCCTGTTGATAACATTTCTGTTGGTGAAATAAAATTTCCTGCAGCATTATTAATTAAAATATCAATTTTTTCAAACTGATTTAATGTATCACTTACCATAGTATTTACTTGATCCATATCCCGCACATCACATTGTAATCCAAGCACCTCTGCACCAACCTCTTTCATTTGAAATGTGGTTTTGGAAATAACTTCTTTTCTTCTGCTTGCAATAACCAAGCTCGCTCCTAGTTCTGCAAAGCGCATGGCCATAGACTTTCCTAGACCGGTTCCGCCTCCAGTTATTAAAACAACTTTATTTTTTAATATATCTTTTTCAAACATAAATCATCCATTATAATAGTAAATATTAATCCATTTTATTTATAATTCAATATTATCTATATAATATATCATGCCATAAATACTGTGATTATTTTTTCAAAGTTCTAATAATTTGCTATATTGGCATTAATGATTAATTATTCAACTAATCAATATCCTATTGTAAAGTATAAAATAAAGCAAACTCATATTGTTAAAAAAATTATTTAAAATAAATCAGGGAGAAGGGCTTCCAACTCTAATTCTATTTTTCCATTTTTTTGCATATGTAGCAGTTAGCATAACTGGCACTGCAGCAAGAGATGCATATTTTCTTAATATGGTAGATAAAAAATATCTACCTCTAATGTTTCTTGCTGTTGCGATTGTACTTTTTATAGTAATAGAAATTTATAGTCGATTATCAAAAAATAGAGATCTCAGCACAATTGTAACTGGAACAGGAATAATTTTTATTGCCACTCTTTTAGCAATCCAAAAACATCTTGAAGGATGGGTAATTCCGTTTCTGTATGTATGGAAAGATGTTATTGATGCAATTATAATTACACAATTTTGGTTAATTGCATCACAAGTATTTGATCCAAGACAAGCAAAACGATTATTCGGACTACTCGGTGCAGGAGGAGCCTTAGCTGCAATTATTATCGGATCAAGCATAACACAGTTTGTATCAGTTTTTGGATCAGAAAATCTACTTTTCGCTACTATGAGTTTTCTAATTATTGTAATACTAATGGCAAATTTAATTAGACCTTATAGGAATCTTAATGAACAAAAGAATCCAGCTTCAAAGAAAGATAGCCATAAAAATACAGAGAAATCTTTTACACCATATTTAAGGTCTCTTGCAATTATTATTGGTTTAGCTGCAGTAGCTTCGCGAGTTGTAGATTATCAATTTAAGATTACAGCAGTGGCTTCGTTCCCTAATCAAGATGATCTTGTTAACTTTTTTGGACAATATTATGCAGTCACGGGTGTTGCAACAATGGTAATACAGCTTTTTATTACAAGCAGACTCTTATCGCGATTTGGAATTATTGTAGCCATATTAATTCTCCCAACATTATTTATGGCTGGAGCTGCAGGATTTCTCATGTCACCCGTATTAGCAGCTGTGTATATATCAAAATTTTCTGATCAGGTTTTTAGATTTACATTTCATAATGCCTCAATTCAATTACTATGGATACCGGTAAAAAGAACAATTAAAAACCGTTTGAAACCTGTAATAGAAGGTTCGATACGCGCAGGTCTTGAAGGAATCTCAGGTATATTAATTTTTCTTTTAATTACAATGTTTAATATACCAATACACTATCTCAGTATATCAATTATACTGATTGCTATCTACTGGATTAAAAGATCCTTTACGCTAAAAAAACTATATATTAAAGAACT
>CAYTYA010000010.1:0-26336 GCA_964442015.1 uncultured bacterium | reverse complement strand
GATGAAAATATTATAAGTGATCAAAAAATAATCTCTTTAATTAATAATGAATCGGATCTTGAAATAGAATCAATGGAAATAGCAGGAAAAAGAAAGTTAACAGATGCATTGCCTATTATTAAGAATCGTATTAATGCAAATAATAAAGAAAAACAACTGGTTGCTGCTGCTGCAATCAGAAATATAGATCCAGATTCATCAAATAAAGAAAAAGACTTGCTATTAAGTGCATTCGATTCAAATGATGAAAATATTTGCTCACTAATAATAAAACAAATGAAAAATGATAATGAAATATTACCAGATGATAAACTAATCAAATATTTAAATGAAGAATCTTTCTTGGTTCGTAATGCTTCTTTATCAGTAGCTGAGTCAAGAGCATCGTTCGTGCTTCTTCCACATATAATTCAATGTTTATCAGACCCTAGATCTGCAATACAAGCTAGATCTGCAATGCAAGTATATAATGATGAGGATGTTGTAAAGTTATTAATTGAGCATACACAAAATGAAAATGCAGAAAAATCATTGGTAATTGGTGTCATTCGAACTATTAAAAAATATCCAACAAAAGATTCAATAGATATGCTGCTATCAGCAATAAGTCCAAAAGTACCCCCTATACAAGCTGAAGCTGTTGACTCTTTAATTCATATTGCAAGAGAGCTCTCTCTAGATGAAAAACAAATTGCAATTACAAAAGAAGAATTAATTAAAACATCAAGATATGCTTATGAAAAAATAATAGCACTTTCACAAATAGAAAAAAACGAAAGCAATCAATTACTTCGTTATTTATTACAAGATGAAGTTAGAAAATTAATTCCTGTCATAATGAAACTAGGTATTCTAGATAAACCTCAAACCCCTATTGAAACATATATTCAGTATGTTTTAAATAATGAAGAAGATAAGCTTCCTTATGTTCTAGAATTTTTTGAAAATATTTTTTCACAAGAAGAAAGAAAAATTGTTAATTCTTTAATAGATGATCTTTCAATAAAAGAAAAATGTAAAGTTGCAAAAAACCATTTTGATGAATTAACTACAGATCTAAATAAATTTCTAGGATATTATATTGGTACAGTTCAAGAATTAAAAGTGGCTTTAACATTAGATTATGCTTTACGGACCAATAAAATAGAAATTCTTGAAGAAGCTAACTGGGATAATTTGCCAGATAGTTTTATTATAAATGACATAATTACAAGACACACAAAAGAAAAACCAGATTCTTTGAATAGGTGGCCAATAGATGATTATTTACTAGATTCCAACAAGTTAACAATGTATTCAACATTAGAAAAAGCAATGATTCTTAAGAGTGTTGATCTATTTGCATCAATACCTAGTCAGGAATTAATTAGAGTAGCTCAAATTGCTGAAGAAGAAGAATATCAAACTGATACTTCTTTATGTAAAGAAGGAGATTTTGGTGACTGTATGTATATTATTGCAAATGGTAAAGTTAAAGTTCATAAAGGAGATCATACCCTTGTTGAATTAGAAAAAGGAGCTTTCGTTGGAGATATGGCTTTGCTAGATCAAGAACCTAGATCTGCAGATTTAACAACGAGCTCAGAGACTACTTTGCTAAAAATATCTCAAGATGCATTTTATGAACTTATGAGTAGTAATTTTGAAATTATGAATGGAATATTAAAAATAATTTCTTCCCGACTTAGGGAAGCACAAGCAAAGCTTTAAGTTCCGCCAAGGACGCTATCAACTGCTTCTTTTTTCTTTTTATCAATAGTGCTTTCTATTGACTGCTTACTTTCATTAATCATTTCTTTTGCTTTTTTACCAACTTCATCAAATTGATCAGGGTCAAACTCTTGTCCTGTATAGATTAGAAATGCTATATATATGATAAAGATTGCAACAATGACCAAACCAAGTTTGAGTAATTTTTTGACAAAGCTAAATAGGACAACAAAAGCTAATACCAATGCTATTGCTAGATGTACTGGATTTGCAGCAAAATATTCAATTATTTTTTCCATCTAACGCCTGTAGTTTTTTTCGATTGATTAAGCCTGTTGTGTCTTCAAAATATTTAATTAATTCCATTATCCTTGGATGATCTGGCATATCCTGTGTCATTGAAATCGTAGAAACGGTATGGTCTTCTATCTTTTTATACTTACTTAGTTGTAACTCAATAAGACCAACATAATAACCCTCTCTACCAGCTTGACTAATAAGAATGTCATTTACAATAGTAGGCTCTTTGGGAACTGTCTGACTATGCGCTCCCAATATAACATTTACTCCTTTAAGTGACTTGGCTAAAACTTTATCTTGTTCAAATCCTTGATGACTTAGTAAGATAATTAGATCTGTTCGAGGTCTAATTTTTTTTACTATCTCATTAACTGTTGAAACTGGATCCGTTAATATAATTGATTCTCTAATATCCTCAGGGTAATACTTCAATGCATTTCCACCTAATACCCCAATAACACCTACACTTAGGCCACCACGCTTAATAACCTTATATTTTCTTACAAAAGATAGATTCGGGGATTCAAGATTAGATAAAATAATTGATGATTCAAGCTTTGGAAGAACAGTATTTAAAAATTTCTCATCTCTAGTCAATTCTTGATCGCCTAACAAAATTGCATCATATGGTATTGTTGCATATGCTTCACATACTAAGCTATCTTTAAGAAGTTTTTGTGACATCGTAAAAAAATCTCCAGCATCTAGAACAACAGTTCTAGGGTTTGCATTGATAAAATCTTGAATGTACAATGATCTCTTTTCAATAGATCCAAGTGGATGATCAGGACAGTAACAATTTTCTAAAGCGCCATTTGTATTATTTGTATGTAATATAAATAAGCTTGCCTGACTAAACACATTTACTGCCATGACAACTAAAAATAAATATATAAATCTTGCTAGCATGATAAACACAAATTGACTGTATTGAGGAAAGAATTCAAGTTAATTTTCATAATTAATTCTACTTTAGTAATTAACAATAATGAAAATTTATAACGTATGAGAAGTTTTTTATTAATAGTTTTTTTTATTATGAATGTGGGTATTTCACAGAAAAACTACCCAGTTGATACATTATTATTCTCTCCAACATCAAATTTTCTTGAAAAAGCTACAATCCTGCCTATAGCTACATGGCAACGTTTATCATATAATTCAGGTTTATTATCATGTCAATTTTACCCAAGCTGTAGTAACTACGGTGGTCTTGCAATAAACCAATATGGACCATTTATTGGATTGGCTATTACTGCAGATAGAATTGTCCGATGTAGTCCATTTGCCCTAGATTATCATTATGATATGAATGGTAAATTTCATTCGCCAGATTACCGTTTGATTGATCATGTACAGATGACTAATGCAAATAACAATTCACACAAATCTCCTCTGTTCGCAGCGGCATTATCTATAGTATTGCCTGGTTCTGGGAGAATGTATGCAGGCAGATTCTTAGATGGTTTTATGGGTATGTGGATGATTGCTATTTCAGGTACAGCTGCCTATAGTTCTTTTCAAGAAAATAAAAATATTAAAGGAAACTTATTTAGTATTATAACACTCATATTCTATGCAGGAGAAATTTATGGTGCTTATAGAACTGCAAAATATTATCAACATTCCAATCATAATTCAGATTTGAATTGAATATTGCTGATTTGTATTTTTTGTAAGCAATTGCCACCGTAGCTCAGTTGGTAGAGCAGCTCATTCGTAATGAGCGGGTCGGAGGTTCAAATCCTCTCGGTGGCTCAAATTAATTCATTGTTTTTTTGTATACATAATTAATGAATGGTTCATGAGGCCAACATCATTAGACTTTTTTCGTAATAGGCTATTATATTTAAAATCTTGAATTTGTAATCCTGCAGAGTCTAATTCATTAGATAAAGATTTAAATGTATAATTTCGCAAATGAACATTTTGAAACTTTCCTCTAACAACATTAAATATATTTTCAAAAATAGCTAAGTCTCCACGAATTCTTTCCTGTGGAACGCTTATTACTAAAATTCCATTATCATCAAGCAGCTTCGTAACTTCATTAATAAATTCTACTGGTTTTACAATATGCTCTAAAACGTGCATGAGCGTAATAGCTGAATATCGGACTTCATGATCATTATAAAAACCATTGTGTATATGATGAAAATTTATATCATCATATAAATCCCTATTTCTTTTTACAGAGTTTAAACTTATATCTGCACCAGCGACACGATCAGAGCCAAATCTATTCGATAAACATTTTGTTAAATAACCTGTGCTGCAACCAATATCCAATATCATGCCTCCATTAATATTGTCAGATAGATAATTTGAAACATGATCCATTTCCCATTGTTTATGACGAAGAATTTTTCTGCCAAAGAAGACTTTAAAGCCTACCAAAAATTGATATGGAAGTGTATATGTCTTATTATCAGCGTGATTATTTTTAGCTACCATTATGATCCAATAATTGCTTTGGATTGTTACTATATCAAAGTAACTATTCTACTTCAATTAATTCAATAATAAATATTAAAGTTGAATTTGGAGGTATAACGCCCATGTCTCGATCTCCATATCCTAAACTCGGTGGTACAATTAATTTTCTTTTTCCTCCAACTTTCATTCCAACTAATCCCTGATCCCAACCTTTAATCACTTGACCTGCGCCTAATGTAAACCTGAAGGGTTCCCTCCCAATTTCATTAGTAGAATCAAAATACTTTCCACTTTTTAATCTTCCAGAATAATGTACAGTAACAATACTATACTCTTCGGCAACACTTCCTTCTCCAATTAACTTATCTTTTATGATCAATCCATTTTCCATAATTACTTCCTTATTATTACATGCAATTAATACTAAAAAGATCAATAAATATGTTTTTACAATACTCTTTATCATATTTAATTATTCGATTTTATTGTAATTAAATGAGAAATTATAATGGTTTGATTATTCATGTAAAACTTTGTTAAAACCCAATTGACAGGATAAATTACATTTTTATGAATAGAACTGGTTCATTATTCAACAAAAACCTTCCGCCTCTTGCAGAGCGTGTAAGGCCTCATACAATTGCTAATTTTATTGGACAAGACCATTTGATTGGTTCAAATAAAATTATTAACCAAATGGTATCTAAAAATAAATATTATTCAATGATTCTATGGGGACCTCCTGGTTCTGGAAAAACGACACTTGCACGTATTATTGCAAAATCTTCCGAATCAACAATACATGAAATATCCGCAATTTCAAGTGGTGTAAAAGATTTACGAAATATTATTGATAAAGCTCGAGCAAATAATGATAATGGAGTTAGTACCATTATATTTATTGATGAAATACATCGCTTTAATAAATCTCAACAAGATGCTCTACTACATGCTGTTGAAGAAGGGTTAATAATATTAATTGGAGCAACAACAGAAAATCCATCTTTTGAAGTGATCAACCCCCTTTTATCTCGCTGTAAAACGCTAAAACTAAAACCATTAAATAATGATGCTTTACAAATGATTCTGAATCAAAGTATTAAATCAGATATTATATTATCACAAAAAAATATTGATCTGGATAAAAGCATCCAAAAAAAACTAATTCAATATTGTGGTGGTGATGCAAGAAAAATGCTGAATACTTTTGAAATTGCTTTAAATATGAGTGATGAGAATAATTTGATTACAGATAAGATTATAGATGAAGCATTGCAATCAAAAACTCAACTATATGATAAAAATAGTGACTATCATTATGATACTATTAGTGCGTTCATTAAATCTGTTCGTGGAAGCGACCCAGATGCTGCTATTTATTGGATGGCAGTTATGTTAGAAGGCGGTGAAAAACCTGAATTTATTTTAAGAAGATTAATTATTTTAGCATCTGAAGATATTGGTAATGCTGATCCTCAGGCTTTACAAATAGCAGTTGCTGGTTTTCAAGCTACTAATATCATTGGAATGCCAGAATCTGCAATTATTCTATCTCAAATAACTGCATATCTAGCAAGTGCGCCAAAATCAAATGCATCATATATAGCTATAAATCATGCTCAAGAAAAAGTTAAAAAAAATGGAACTCCAGATATACCATTACATTTACGTAATGCAACAACAAATCTTATGAAAGAAGAAAACCACGGAAAAAACTACAAATATCCACATAATTATAGTGATAAGTTTGTAAAAGAGAATTATTTCCCAAGCGGACTACAAGAAACATTTTATCAACCAACAAATTCAGGTTATGAGAATTATATTCGTGAACGATTAATTAAGAATTGGCCTGAAAGATATAATACATAATGTTTTCATATTTTATTATAGTATTTATTCTACCATTATCATTGCTTGCAGATGAAAAACTAAGATTAAAAAGAGCAGATATATTAGAAAATGATATAGTTAATGGCCAATCCATACAATATCTTTATGGTAACGTAATATTTGAAAAAGGCTCAATGGTAATTAATTGCGACAAAGCCTTCAATATTGAAAAAACTGGGCAAAGTTCTATGGTTGGGAAAGTAAAAGTTATTGATGAAAATAGTTCTTTAGTTTGTGATTCATTACATTTTGATTCTCCAAATAATATTCTATATGGATTTGGTAATTCGCGTATATGGGATAAAGATTATGAATTAAAATCAGATACAATTACTTATTATTCTGATATAGATAGTGGAATTACTCATGGAAATTCAGAACTAAAACAAAACAATCAAATCATTACTTCTCATTCAGTTTATTATGCTAAACAAATAGATCAAGATGCTGTTTCATATACAGCTGAAGGTAATGTTTCAATTAGTGAAGAAGGCAGAACCGCAACTTGTGGTAAAGCAATTTATAAACAAAAAGAACAATCTACCTCGCTAATAATAAACCCTAAAATTAGAGAAGGGAAACAAACTATTTCAGGTAGTGAGATAGTATTACAATATAATGAAGATGTATTGGAAAATATTTATATACCATCAAAAGCCAATGTAAAAACTTATACTCAAGGAATAAAAAAACAAAAAACAACCCAAATGAATTCAAACAATAAATTAAAATTAGATTTTGTAAATGATTTATCGGGCAATAGCCTAAATGGATTCTTTTATAATGGGAAACTTGACTCTTTAAAAGTTGAAGGTATGGCAACAACACAATATCATATTTTTGAGGATTCTATATATCAGGGAGAAAATATTGCATCAGGTGATACAATTATTATGCAGTTTTATGAAAATGATATTGATAAAATTATTATTTCAGGTGGCTCAAGAGGAGAATATAAACCAGATACAATATCATCAAATATTGAGGGTCCAATACTATATTCATCTGAAATAATTAAATACAATGTTAATCAAGAAGAAACCGATCTACATGGTGATGCAAAAATAGACTATACCAATATGAATTTAGATGCTGGTTACATAAATGTTAATTGGGTAACAAATATATTGGAAGCAAAAGCTCAAAGTAATTTGGATTCAACGTTTAATATTTTAAATCCAACCATAGTTGAAGATGGTCGAGATCCGATGGTCGGCAATGAAATGGTGTATAATTTATCATCAAAAAAAGGAAGTGTTATAAAAGGGCGTACTAGTGCAGAAGACGGTTTTTATACTGGAAGTCAAATAAGAAATCAAGATAAAGAAACTATTTTTATTGATAATAGTACCTATACAACATGTGATCTTGAAAACCCTCATTTTCATTTTGCAAGTAATAAAATGAAAATGATAAATGATGATAAGGTAATTGCAAAACCGATTACATTTTATATAAATAATATACCAATTATTGGACTACCGTTTGGTATTTTCCCTCATAAGGGTGGACGAAGACAGTCAGGTTGGATTATGCCTGGTTATGGTGAAAGCAGTTATCGCGGGCAATTTATTGATGGGTTAGGTTACTACTGGGCGCCAAATGAATTTTGGGATTCAAAATTGACTACCAGTTTAGCTGACCGACAAGGATTAACAATTAGACTTACAAATAATTATAGGAAACGATATGCATTTTCGGGAGGAGTACATCTTGAAACAAAACAACACTTTTCTTCTAGCGTTTCCGCTCAAGATCGAGACTTATTAAAATTATCTGATAATGTAAAAAGTGATTATGTATTTCGGTGGAATCATAATCAAGTTATGCGTAATGATCAAACATTTCGAGTTAATGGTCAATATTACAGTAGTGGGGATTATAATAAACGAACTGGGATTGATATTGAACGCAGATTGAATCAACAGGCAGTTTCGAATGCTACATATAGTAAACGATGGAAAAAAACAAATAACTCATTGAGTATTAATTTATCTTCGAAAAAAGATTTAATGGTGGATAATAAAATAAATCCAAATGATATATTTTACCAATCACCTTCCGCTTTAGGGAAGCAACTTACTATTACTACGAACACTTTACCAAAAATGTCATTTCGTCATGGACAAAGCAAATTATTTAAGACTAATGCTATTGATAAAAAATGGTATCATAATATTTCATGGAATTACTCAGCTAATCTGAATAATAAAATGCAAAATTATTATGAGTCAGTTGAAAGCATTGATGATACTATATCAGAATATATATGGGATGATTCAATTAGGACAAAAACAACATCATTAATAACTCACAATATGTCTGTTAATGCACCTCAAAAACTATTTAAGCATATTTCTTTAAATCCAAGTATTCAATTCAAATCGGATTGGGTGGATCGGACTTTTTCCCTATTAGATAGCTCTAATGGGCAATCAGAATTAATAGAAAAATATGGTTTTGAAGCTAGAACAGTTTTTTCTTCATTTAATATAAATATGAATACTAAAGTATATGGTTTATTCCCAATTAAAATAGGAAAAATACATTCAATTCGACATGTTGCTTCTCCATCAATTGGTTATTCATATTCACCAGATTACACAAAGGAATTATTTGGTAGAGACTTGGGCTATTTTGAAGAATACACTGATAGTAATGGCGAATCTGCTTTTTTTGATCGTTTTTCCGGTACACCTGCCGGATCAACCCCAAGACAAGAAAGACAAGCAATGACATTTTCATTAAATAATATTTTCCAAGCAAAAAAAATTGAGGATGGAAAAGAGAAAAAGGTGGAATTATTCTCATGGCGAATGAATACAAGTTATAATTTTGCAAATGATAAATATCCATTAGCAAATCTTTCATCTTCAGCTCGTGCTAAAATTGCAAAAAAGATGAATCTTGATTTAAGCTTGTCACATGATTTTTATGGATTCAATAATGAAACAGGTCAAAGGATAAATTCTATCAATATAAATAATAAGGGAATTCCTATGCCCCGATTAATCAATGCGCGTCTATCAACAGGATTTCGATTTCAGGGGAATAGGATTGGAACAAAGACAGAGAAAGATGTTGAGAAAGATACTACTGCGAATTCGTACACTCTAGATGAACCAAACTTTAGTAATCGATCAAAATTAAATAATAAAAAATCATCACCAGGTAAACTATGGTCAACTTCTTTGAGCTTTAGTTATAGTATAAACAAAAATAATCCAATTAATCCCAACGAAACGTTCTGGATGTCTTCTAATACTTCATTGCAGTTAACACGAAATTGGAGAATGCAATATAATGCTCGTTTTAATCTAATAAATAAGGATCTAGTAAATCATAATTTCTCAATTTATCGTGATTTGCATTGTTGGGAAATGTCAATTAACTGGACACCAAATGGATACGGATCTGGTTTTTACTTAAAAATAAATGTTAAATCACCAACTTTACGTGATTTAAAATTAGAACAACGTGGCGGTATTTTTACTAGAAGGGCAAATTTCTAATTTTATTTTCGTTATAATCCAATGAAAATTTCAATAGATTAAATATATAAAAATGAAGTTTCGTTCTATAAAAGGCACATATGATGTTTTACCAAACATTTCCAATAAATGGAAAAATGTTGAATCACATATTCATCAATACCTAAGCCGTGCAGGCTATGGTGAAATCAGAACCCCTATTTTTGAAAACACTGAATTATTCAAGCAAAGTGTTGGTGAAGACAGTGATGTTGTTTCAAAAGAAATGTATAGCTGGGTTGATCAAGGTGGAACAGATTTGACTTTAAAACCAGAGTACACAGCGTCTGTTGTACGTTCATATATACAGAATAATCTGAATTCAATTTCTCCTATATCAAAACTCTATTATATAGGTGATTTATTCCGGAGAGAACGACCTCAAAAAGGTCGCTATAGACAGTTTCGTCAATTTGGGATTGAAGCAATAGGTTCTCAATATTCTGAACAGGATGCAGAAATAATTTCCATTGCATGGAATATTCTTTCTGATCTTGGAATCCAAGATATTACACTTAATTTAAATAGTATAGGCTCTTCAGAAACCAGAAAAAAGTACAGACAGGTATTAATAGACTATTTGAAGCCAAATTTTGATCAATTATCTGAATCAAGTAAAAATCGGTTTAATTCAAATCCATTACGAATCTTAGATACAAAAAATAAATCTGAAATAGAAATACTTAAAAAAGCACCAAAGATTACAGAATATTTATCCAAAGAGGATGAAGCACATTTGAATGAAGTTCAAGAAAGATTAAATGATCTTAATATACCCTTTACGTTAGATACAAATCTCGTGCGTGGATTAGATTATTATACTCGTACTACATTTGAAATAGTTTCTAGTAAGTTAGGGGCCCAAGACGCCCTTTGTGGTGGTGGAAGATACGATAAGCTTGTAGAATCTCTTGGTGGAAAACCTACTCCAGCCGTTGGATTTGCAGCTGGATTTGAAAGAATTATGTTAGCTATGGATAGTGATGATAAACTCGTTGAAAATAATATAAAAAAAATATATTTGATCGGTCTTGGCGATGAAGCTAGATCCACAATGATAAAAATTTTGGGGGAAATTCGTAACGAAGGATTTTATATTGAATTTGACCCTTTAAGAAGAAGTATTAAATCTCAATTAAGAGAATCAAATAAACTGGGTGCATCAATTACAATAATCATTGGTGAAAAAGAAATAGAGGAACAATCTGCGCAAATCAAAGATCTTTCCAGCGGAAATCAACAATCAGTGCCATTTGATTCGATTATTCCATATTTAAAGAGTTTAAAATAAGCACCTTATTTTCGAGAAAAATAAAATATTTTGATGAAAACTTATTTGGATAAATCATGAAAAATGTAAATTCGACGTCATTATGAGCCAAAAATCTGTAATTATAGTAGAGTCTCCTTCTAAAGCAAAGACTATTTCGAAATATTTAGATGATCAATACGAAGTTGTTGCTTGTGTTGGGCACGTAAAAGATTTACCTCGAGGTTCATTGGGTGTTGATGTTGATAATGACTTTCAAATGGAATTAGTTATTCTAGATGATAAAAAGGACTTTTTTAAAAATTTAAATTCACAAGCAAAATCAGCCCCTGAAATTATTCTTGCAACTGACCCTGATAGAGAAGGCGAAGCTATTGCAGCACATATTGCATCCGAAGTACCAAATTCAAAAATATCTCGTGTTCAATTTACTGAAATTACCAACTTTGGTGTAAACAATGGGATGAAACACAAAGTTAATATTGATGAAAATCTTGTAGAAGCACAACGTACACGCAGGATAATTGATCGATTGGTGGGTTATAAAATATCTAAAGTTTTATGGATAACTTTACAGAAAAATATGAATTTTGTTAAGCAGTCACTTTCTGCTGGAAGAGTACAATCTGCAGCTTTAAAAATCATTATTGATAAAGAAAGAAGGCGAGCAAAATTTAAAAAGGTAACTTATTTTGGACTTACTGCTCAATTGATGACGGAAAAAGGAGATTCATTCAAAGCGCGATTATTAAATATGGACTCAAAGCGTATTGCAAAAGGACAAGATTTTGATCAGGAAAGTGGAGAATTAAAAAAAGATGGATTAATCGCATTAAGTGAATCGCAAGCTAAAGCTCTTGTTGGAGAGATTAATCCAGGTCCTTGGGTTGTTTCTAATATTGATGAAAAACCAAAGACTTCGAATCCTAAACCCCCCTTTACAACAAGTACTTTACAACAGGAAGCTGCTAGAAAATTAAAATTTAATACTCGTAAAACTATGAGTACTGCCCAAAGACTCTATGAGGCGGGTCTTATTACATATATGCGTACAGATTCAATAAATCTTTCAGATGAGGCAATTAACGCATCTAGGGATATAATTAACAAAGATTTTGGTTCAGATTATTTACCCGATAGCCCTCGTCAATATAAAGGAAAAGTAAAAAATGCCCAAGAAGCTCATGAAGCGATTAGGCCTGCAGGAAGAAAGTTTAAAACTATTAAAGAAATAAAAGATTCTATGGGAGCAGACGAATCTAATTTGTATGAATTAATTTGGAAAAGAACTATTGCATCCCAAATGAAATCTGCTAAACTGAAACAAACAAGTATTACTATTAATAATCAAAATACAGAGTTTAGAGCAAGTGGGCAGGTAATTTTGTTTGCAGGATATATGGATGTTTATGTTGAAGGTAAAGATGATCCAAAGGCTACAAATATTAACAAAGAAAATGTATTACCTAAATTAAAAGAAAATGACCTCTTATCATGCGAAGATTTATCGATTGATGAATCAACCACGAAACCTCCAGCAAGATTTACAGAAGCAAGTCTTGTAAAAGAGATGGAAGCTGATGGAATCGGAAGACCCTCTACTTATTCATCAATCATTAATAAAATTCAACAAAAGGATTATGTTAGAAACAATAAAGGATCTCTTACACCAACCTTCCTAGCATTTGCCGTTACACAATTACTTGAGAATCATTTTAATCCTTTGGTTGATACAAAATTTACTGCAGGGATGGAAGATGCTCTAGATGCAATTGCAAGAGGAGAGCAAAACTCTCTTCCCTTTATGAAAGAATTTTATTTTGGATCAGAATCAGAAGCTGGTTTACTAAAAATGCTTGATGAAAAAATAGACATTCCTAAAGCTTGCATTATCCCGTTAAATGGAAATGAAAAAGATCCAATTATAGCTCGTGTTGGAAATTATGGGCCATATATCCAACAGGGAGATGTGCGAAGAAATATTCCTGACATCCTAGCTCCTGGAGATATCACAATTGAAAAGGCATTGGAAATTCTTAATGCAAACCCTGATAAAGAAGATAAAGAACTGGGAGCAGATCCTGATACAGGCCAAAATATCTTATTAAAAGTTGGTCCATATGGTCCATATGTTCAATTAGGAGATTCTAAAACAAGAAAATCTATTCCAAAGAATGTTGAATTAGAAAATGTAAATATTGAATATGCTTTATTACTCCTTTCTCTACCAAGGAATATTGGAGAACACCCGGAAAACAAGGAACCAATTTTTGCTGATTATGGTAGATATGGTCCATATATAAAAATGGGCAAGAAAAATGCATCACTTAGAGGTCCGGAAACCCCATTGGATATTACACTTGAAAAAGCTGTAGAGCTTCTTGCTAATAGAAATAAAAAAAGCTCAACATTACGATCTCTTGGTTCTCATCCAGATAGTAAAAAAGAACTTGTTGTAAAAAATGGTCGTTATGGTCCATATATTTCAGATGGAAAGATAAATGCTTCATTAAATAATTCCTTTGACCCTGAATCGATTACTCTTGAGCAGGCAACTGAATTAATAAATGAAAAAAAAGCAAAAGGACCAACAAAAAGAAAACGCAGAAAAAAGAAAAACTAATATGCCTACGTCAGAATCTTCATTAGATAAAATAATTTCTCTTTGTAAAAGAAGAGGTTTTATATTTCAAAGTTCTGAGATATATGGCGGATTTGGAGCAGTATACGATTATGGCCCTTTGGGCGTTGAGTTAAAAAATAACATTTCTCAATTATGGTGGAAATGTATGACTCAAAATCATGAGAATATCCTTGGACTTGATAGTGGGATATTGATGCACCCAAAAATCTGGGAAGCCTCCGGGCATGTTGATGCATTCAATGATCCTTTGGTTGATTGTAAGCAGTGTAAAGCTCGTTATCGAGCAGATGAACTTGTTAATGAAGATTTTTTAAATGCGGAATGGGGTGAAATCCAATGTCTAAAATGTGGTACAACTGGCAATTTAACAAATCCACGGCAATTTAATTTGATGTTCAAAACAAGTATTGGCCCTATAGAATCGGATAGCGACATTGCTTATTTGAGGCCAGAAACTGCACAAGGGATCTATGTAAATTATTTATTAGTGCAAGGCTCCATGCGCCAAAAACTACCATTTGGAATTGCCCAAATTGGAAAAGCATTCCGTAATGAAATAATTGCAAGAAATTTTATTTTTAGAACAAGAGAATTTGAACAAATGGAAATGCAGTATTTTGTTAAACCAGATACTGATGATGATGCTATGTTGGAATGGAAAAATAAGCGATTCAACTTTTATATTGATGAATTAGGGGTTAATAAAGAAAAATTACGTTTCCAGGAACATGGGAAAGATGAACTAGCTCATTATGCAAAAGAAGCTTGGGATATTGAATATGAGTTTCCATTTGGCTGGTCTGAAGTCGAAGGAATACATAACCGTACAGATTTTGACTTACAAAGACACCAAGAATTTTCTGGGAAAAACATGCAATATTCAGATCAATTATTGAATGAAAAATATTTTCCATTCATAATTGAAACCTCGGCAGGTTTAAATCGTATGTTATTAACTATACTGTGTGATGCGTATTGGGATGACTCTGAAAATAAACGTATCGTTATGAAAGTTCATCCAAAATTAGCACCGGTAAAAGCAGTGGTTTGTCCATTGGTAAAAAAAGATGGGTTACCAGAAATTGGACATGAAATTGTCGATAATTTAATGGATAGTTTTAAAGTGCTTTATGATCAACAAGGATCCATTGGTAAAAGATATTACAGACAAGATGAAGCTGGGACGCCTTTCTGTATTACTGTAGATCATGAATCTAAAGAAAATAATACTGTAACATTAAGAAATAGAGATAATCAAAAACAGGATCGTGTACCGATCAATGATTTAAAAAATATCATACAAAATAGAATGGAATCTTATGAATAATCATCTTTCTTTAAGATCTGGAAACCCGGTTCTCCGATCTAACACATTTATTGGTAGACACACTGAAGTAAATACTGGAACAATGACCATAATGGGGACTGTGAATAAAACCGCATTATGTCTATTACTGCTGATGACAACAGCAATATTTGTATGGAATTTATCTCCAACAGATCCAAGAACAACCATGTTTATGCTTATTGGGGTTTTTGGTGGACTTATTGCTGCTTTGATAACAGCATTTAGACAACATTTAGCGCCTTATACAACACCAATATATGCCTTATTGGAGGGGCTGGCTCTTGGCGGAATATCTAAATTTTTCGAAACCATGTATCCTGGCATTGTCAATCAAGCAGTGTTCCTTACTTTTGGCACACTCGCGGCATTATTATTAGCATACAGATCAGGACTTATTAAGCCTACAGAAAACTTTAAACTTGGTATTGCTGCTGCAACAGGTGGAATTTTCTTTATTTACCTCATTAGTTTTATTTTAAGTTTTTTTGGAATCAATATTCCATTAATACATAGCAATTCTAATTTTGGTATTTTATTTTCATTTGGTGTAGTTGTGATTGCTGCTCTTAACCTTGTTCTTGATTTTGATTTTATTGAAGAAGGTGCAGAACGAGGAGCTCCTCAATATATGGAGTGGTTTGGAGCATTTGGTCTTTTGGTTACTTTAATCTGGCTTTATTTAGAAATTTTACATCTTCTAGCAAAATTACAATCTAGACGATAAGAATAATTTCTAGTCCAATAGGTCAGCTACTTTTTTTCGCAATTCATCACCATTCAAATTTTTAGCAATAATCACACCATCTCTATCAAGAATTATACTATGAGGAATGGCATTCACGGCATATAATTTACCTGCTTTACTGTTCCACCCATTAAGATCGGAAACATGCATCCAATTCAGATCATCTTTCCCTATAGCTTCAATCCATTTTTGTTTATCAGTATCTAATGATACACCAAAAATATCAAACCCTTTACTATGATAGTCTTTATATACAGAAACAATATTTGGATTTTCTCTTCTACAGGGACCACACCAAGATGCCCAAAAATCTATTAGCAAATAATTGCTTCCTATTATAGACGAAAGCTGAACTGGATTTCCTGATGTATCATCCATAGTAAAATTGGTATAAGTTGATCCTATGGAAACTTTTTTTAGTTTATCTACTCTTTCAATTAAAGATTTAACATATTTTGACTGTTTTATAGAATAGTCAAAATTGCCTGTTATTGATTCTAGCTCCTCTAAATCTAAATAATAATTGTTTGACATCGCTAAGTATGCTGATACTACACTTTTATTATTTTTATATACATATTCTAGAGTTTCATCTAAACGTTCTTGATCTTTGTGATCAATTAAATCACTTATATATTTTAGTGAGTCTTTATTATCTGATTTAATGGCCACTCTATATTGTTTATAAAGATCATCTAAATTATTGGTAATAGGTACAATACTTGACTTAAATAAATCTAATTCTTCGTTTGATTTTGATCCAGAAATAGAATTCTTGTCTAAGCTGTCAACATGTGCCTTAAATACTATATTTCCTGCTTCTAAAAATATACCAACATACTTTTTTTCAAATTTAAGATAATAAAATTCCGGTTCAACTATGGAGCCGCTCATTTTTATTATACCTGTCTTAATATTGCTAGAATCAATATTAACCCATTTGCCAGAGTCTCTTTTCACTAAATACGTATCTCCTTCTAAAGCACCAGAAATTTCTAATGTAAGAGTAAATTCATCTTCTGTAGATTGCTTTTCACAGCTTGTGATAAGTATTATCGATAACACAAATATATGTAGACTCTTCATACACATAATTTTATTATAACTATTATTCATAGATAATTAGTTCCATTAAGGGGATAGGGCAGTACCTTCCCAATCCTGATCTGCACAACCTATCCATTCACCTGTTATTGTATCCAGCATAACAGCATGGATACGTCCAAATTTAGCGGGTAATCGGTTCATTTCAACCGTATAACCTTTTTGAGAAAAATAAATACTGTCCGAATCATTCCATCGTTTTCCATCAACAACTTCAAGATTGATTATGTTCTCGGATGGATGCACTCGCGGAAAATATAATGCTTCAGATAAAGTCATCCTCTTATCAATGATATTACTTACAATATTCACGATGGATGAAGGTATTCGGCTTCCTCCTGCTGCTCCAATAGCTAAAAATGGTTTTTCATCCTTGAAAATAATTATTGGTGAAATATGCGATGGAACACGAAGATTTGGTTCTACCTCTCCTAGATATCCACCCATTGTTTGTGCATATAAAAAACCCAAGCCAGGGGTTGCGACCTTCGAACCCATAGTTGGCCCAATAGTTTGCGTTAAACAAACAATCATACCGTTTTTATCTATCACCGTTAAATGAGAAGTGTGTCCATTTGGATCCTTAATAGATCCTGAGTTAACATTTATACTATCATTTCTATTAAATATTGGATTTTCTAATGCCCTCATTTTTGCCCAGGATTTAGAGGTAAAACGGTAAGCATCATCTAATGTTTTTTGTTCTTTTCTATCCAAATAAGCTGATTCAACCGCATGAAATATTGCCAATCCTCTTTCCCTCTCCTCGATCATGTTAAACTGTAATTGTTCAAGAATTTGGAGTGCCTCTATCGTAATTGCTCCATAAGCTGGAAGCCACAAAGCCTTTATAGAGTACCCACGGTAACTTCCATTTACAATGTGGGATTTCTCAGACCGATAATTCTTCAAGGATTCCAACGTTAAAAATCCCCCATTGTCCCGAACATCTTTGACCATTGTTTCTGCAATCCATCCTTGGTAAAACACCTCAGGGCCATTATCAGAAATA
The DNA here is from genome assembly GCA_964442015.1 of uncultured bacterium. Taxonomy (GTDB): domain Bacteria; phylum Fidelibacterota; class Marinisomatia; order Marinisomatales; family TCS55. The sequence continues at coordinate 8,344 of CAYTYA010000010.1, read as the reverse complement.
GCTTTTAGTACTTTGCCCAAATCTTGTTGAATAATCAATTTTCCTGCATTATATGTTAGAGAGTCTTCATCTAAATAATATTGGCGTGTCCCTGCAAATTCCTTTAAGAATTCATTAACTGACCTTTGTCTCAAGGCTTCTCCAGGAAGTTGCTTATATCCATTATTAGCATATGCAATTGCAGGATTCATTACCTGTGCAAGTGGCAATGTTCCATAATTTTGCAAACCGTCCGTTAGGCCTTTTACCACACCTGGAACAGCAATAGTTTGATAACCATATTCAACCCCAAGAGTATCATCAAATTTGTAGTAGGGAGGCGCCTGTGTAGTTGCATCAATGCCATGCACACCATCAGCAGGATTATAGATTAATATTTGAGCACGGCCACCTATCCCACTCATACTAGGCTCAACAACCGATAATGTAAAAGCAGCTGCAACTGCAGCGTCCATTGCATTACCTCCGGCTGCAAGAATTTCTACAGCTGCATGTGTAGCTAATGGATGCGCAGTGGTTACAACTCCATTTTTTGAACGAGCAACTTTTTGATTTTGAAATTGAAATATTTCATCCGACTGGTGTTTTATATTCGTACAGCTAATAACCAAAAGCATCTGGATAAGTAAAAAGTGTCTCATATATATAATCTAATCCAATTATTATGAACAAAGTTTGAATAATTAATCATAATTCTAACTCTCTTCCCATATGAAATTTATAATATGCATCTATAACCTTAGCGAAAGCGCTGGCATATCTAGACCAATTTTCTCCTGTGTCGCGGATACCTGGTTGTGGTAATTCAACCTGAATAGCGCTAATGGCGCTTCCATCAGAAGATCCATGACGATCAGTAATGTACCCTCCGCTAAAATATCGCAATCCTGCAGGACTAGAATCATTTACGCTTGGTACACATGCATATCCTAAACTGTCCATAAGTGTTCCAAAACTGGTTTCTCCTCTTAGTATATTTACAAATGTAAATGTAGTTGTATCAGCTAATGTTCTAATACTGGATTGATTCTTAAATTCGTCCGTATTCAAATCTTCATCTGGTAAATCTAAATCATTACCTGAAATCAAATATCCTAACCATGTTCGTAAATCATAAAACCCATCGGGGTTTTCTCCATGTCCATGAATATCAAACAATATTCCACTGCCATAGTTTATTGCTACCAATTCCTTAGCGACATCAATATAATGGTGGTATTCTTTCCATGCTCTTTCCGCATAAATATTTCCATCACTGGCATCATTTATATTCCGGTTAGCATCCAATTTTAGTCGTTCTAGCAAACAAAGAATTACATGAGGTTTTCCGCCAAAATGTGATGCTAGTGTATCCATAATTACTTTGGTCAATTGATACGTATTAATATCGGTAACAGTAGTCCCTTCAGTTCTATCTGGAATTTCATTTGGCTCTACCCACCCACCATGAGCTGCAGATAAAATTATGGGGATAGTTCCAGAATGATATTCAATATAATTATTACGTCCAAAATAAATTGAATCTTCAAAATAAGGACCATCATGTCCAAGATCTGGAAAGGTGTCCTGGGGAACAATTGGAATGTATCCAGTTTGTTCAGACTCTGGTTCTTCGCATCCAATAAAAAAGAAAAAAACAATGACCCCTGATGTGAATATTAGTTTTTTTAGTATATTATTTTTTTTCATCTGTTTATAAAGATAGACATAAAAATATATGTATCTGGTAAAAATTAATAGCTAAAAATGAAAAGCCCCCAAAATGGGGGCTTTACATTATTCAATTCGCTAAATCTAGATTGAATTACTGATTTACTTCTGTTTTTTCGTAGAGCCCTGGATCATCATCAACAGTACTATTAGAAGTTAATTCATCCTGTGCGTATGGAATTCGCTCTACATGATCAGTGGCAGCACTAGTATTCAATGGAAATGCTGGGATCAAATTAGATTCTCCATCTCCACGGAGTCTCCTGTGATCATTAAAGGGCATATAAGTACCAAACCCGGATACATATCTTTCTTCAATTATTTCTCGAAGAAGAGCAGTTTCAGCTGATACACCATCAGAATTTTCCATCCCGCCTGAATCAAAATCTGATGCATCATACCCTTCATACATCATGCTTGCAGAATCATTGAATGTTGCATTTAGTCGGCCACCACTAGCTAACCAAGATCTATAATCATTCAAATGGCTTAATCCTTCTGAAAAACCTGATGTCCTCGCTGCTGCTTCTGCTTTAATTAATTGATTTTCAAAATAAGTTACCATCGGCATTGGTTCAAACCGTTCTATAACTCCCAAATTGCCCTCACCAGAGGTTTCATCAATCTGATAGTAATTATGACGGGCAGTTTCATTCGTTTTGGCATTTCCTCTATAGTTAGCTGTACTATCATTTAAGACTTCTAATAAAAAACTACCATTGTTTCCGAGATCACCTGTTCTCGAACCTGATAAAATTTCATTGAAGAGATTCTTATCACCATCTGCTGTAGCAGCATCACCGCGGGGTACAAAGTTCATGTCACCTGCAGAAGATGATATGCCATTCATTGCGGCCGATAAAGCAGCGGAATAATCACTTTGTAACAATGCATATCTTGCTTTAAGCGTGTATGCGGCTGCTAACCATTTATCTTTATCGCCAGCATAATAAAGATCATAACTTTCTAGAACCGACGTGGGGTTTCCTGCGCTTCCAAGATCAGTGATTGCACCATCTAAAAGTGACGAAACAGCATTTAATACCGATACTTGAGAATCGAACTTTGGATCTTCTACATCTGTTAGTACTTCCGAATATGGAACGTCTCCCATTAACATAGCCATCGTTCCAACAGCATGAGCCTCCATCACTTTTGCTATTCCAGTTAATAACTTGTCATCAGCTGCTGCTTCACGGATATGTCGAACATTGGTTAATACACCAGTATAACATCCATTCCATTCATCATTGGATTCAACCGTTGATAATGAATATCCATATATGTTTGAATATAGAGATGTATAGCCCACTAACTGCCCAGAAAACATTCCGGTAATCCTATTAAGATGACTATTTTGAATCATTATATTCGCTAATTGCGCACCATTTAAAAACAAACTTGGTTCAACATCTTGTAAGGTTATCTCATTTGGATTATCATTTAGATCAGTAGGAATCTCACAGGAAGGAAGCATCAGTATTGAAGCAACCAACACTAGGCCAAATATATTTTTCATTGTTTTTAATCCTTTCATTGAATTTCTCATTATTTAACCCTCCCTTAGAAATTTACCGAAACTGTGAACAGATAGGACTTCGTACTTGGATTAGTAAAATAATCCAAGCCAAACCCATTTGCCACTCCAGCTTGGTTTACAGCAGGATCAATACCTACCAGCTCTTTATAGTTAGCCCACAGATTACGTCCCGTCCATCTAAATGTAATAGAACTTAGATTGGTTTTATCTCTAAATGCCTGTGAAGTCAATGTATATGATATTGAAAGTTCTCTTAAACGGGAATATGTGGCATCCTTAACCGCAAAGTTATAGGCCTGGTTATCACCAAAGCCGCCACCAATACCATGACGGTACCAGGTTTCATCAAGCAGAACATCGCCCCCACCAAAATTGTGTATATTACCTCGAACAAACGTTCCCGCAGGAATAGTATCTCCATCAAAATTCATTAAATCCGTAGAAGTCGTTACGGTTCCAGCTGTTTCTTCGGTGGTACCAAAACGGCGTAATACCCACTGAGTTCTTGGAGAATAATCACCCCCTTGAGAATGCTCAAACAAAGCATCTATGTTGAAATTCTTCCAGCGCGCATTTAAACCTAGTGTTCCACGCCAGTCAGGGTTTGGATCACCAAGTACGATAGGTAATGATGTAATTTGAGGAAAACCATTTGCATCCAGGATCAGATTCCCGTCTACAGTTCCATCATCAGTTTGCGAACCTGTTCCATACAATGCACCTAGAGAATGATCTACAATGGCAACCGAATTAACAGAACCTGTTCCTAAAAATATAACCTCGGTCCCAGCCAAATCTGTAACTTTATTTTCATTCTTAGCCCAATTGAAAAATAGGTTTACCGATTGATCGTCTTGATTCATCAATAAAAATGAGCCATCCAATTCAAGGCCATTATTTTCCATGCTAGCTGCATTCATATACTGAGTATCATATCCAGTCGATGGAGATTTTGATACATTAATTAACATATCATCAATCTGATTTTGGTAGCTTGTTACACTTAGAGCAAGGCGGTCATCAAGTAAACGTAGATCAACACCAAATTCAGTCTCTGTTTTTAGTTCTGGCTTCAGGCTGGGATTTCCTTTATCATCATCTACTCGGTAACCACCACCAAATAATGATACTTCAAGAGGATCACTGTATGCACTGTATGCGAAACCTGACTCAGCCAAGGTTTCGAAACGATGGGCCGATGGTCGTACACCTACTTGACCCCAGGCAAGACGTAGCTTACCAAAACTAACAGGTGACCCTTTTAGCATATCGGTAAACTGATATGCTACATCCATTGCAGGATAAAAATAGGGGTCACTTATTGTAGAGTGATCTTCACTTGAACCAGATACGTTTACAAATAAATTATCCATTGCAGATAAGGACAAATTTCCATACGTACGTCCAGAACGGATAAATAATTTTCCATTATCGACTGTTGATGCCTCAGCTGCAGTATTTACATTTACTGTATGTTTATCTGTGTTTACTAAAAAGCTGGCTATGTTAAAACTGGTTCTATTATAAGCGCGATCCCACCAGTTATATCCGGCCGTCACATTCAAAGACATATTTGATCCTAGATCCAGATTTCTCCGTACAATAAAATCATAGTTAGCCTCACGGTTTGTAAGAGCATCCTCTGCAAATACACCTGCATTTCTAGATCCAGATGATCCAACTGGGAAAAACCACGAACGATCATCCCCCCAAGCATCAATTCCTGCTCGTATAACAAAACTTGTGTTTTGATCGGGTGTTATGGTCATTTCATTCGTCATCATAAAGCGATCAACTTTTGTAAGAGCCTGTTGTTCATAAATAGTCCATAAAGGATTATTATAAATCGGATTGGAACTTGATCCACCAAGATATCGACGATAGGCGCGCTGACGACCTGTATACTCAACCCCATCTCCATCTATATAGGATCCTTTATAATGCTCAATATCAAAATCCGGCGCAGTCCTTAGTAAACCAAGCATTAATCCTGTTACGTTGGAGCTTTGCTGAATACGGTTTGAATTAGTATAGGTATAAGAAGCTTTTGATTCCATGGAAATCATATCAGACAACCTAAACTTTGTATTTAACCTGAAATTATCGCGATCATAAAAAGAAGCACGTATAATTCCATCCTGTCTGAGTCGACTATAACTGAACAAAAATGTTTTTGAAGCATCACCGCCAGTAACCTGGAAATCATCTTGTATATAATTACCTTTTTGAAAGACAAGATCCCAGTTTGAATCAACATAAGTTTCCTTAGAATTTTTTTCCGTTATTGTATATTGGGTAAATGTCCCATCTTCAGAAATGAAATGAGCACCTTCGGTATCAACTACATCTGCACCGCCAGAACGATCAGGAATATAATCACCCCATGATTCCGCCCGGGTAGCACCAAAAGATCCATCTCTACCTTGGCCCCATACTTTATTCATAGGAATACGTTCATGAATTTCATCCGTAGACATGGTCCTTTTATAGTTCATTTTAAGTTTTCCAGCATCACCATCCTTTGTGGTAATCATCACAACTCCATTGGCAGCTCTTGAGCCCCACAGAGCTGCAGCAGATGCGCCCTTAAGTACTTCAACAGATTCAATGTCATTTGCATTCAAATCATTTAAACGAGATTGTTGTACTGTTCCTGAAGATCTTCCTCCAGAAATATTATTACCACCGCCATAAACTGTAGAATTATTCATGGGCATTCCATCAACAATAATTAATGGTTGGCTGGCTCCGGAAATAGTATTAGCCCCCCTTATCCTGATTGAAGTTGATGCGCCTGGATCTCCAGCTACTGCATTAACAATAACGTTCGATGCTTTCGCAGCAAGAGAATTTCCCATTAATGATTCACCTGAACGCGTCATATCTGCAGCTGCTACAGATACACTAGAAGACCCCTGTTCATCTCGATTAGCTGTAAACCCCAATGCTGTTACGCTAACAGCTTTCATGCCAATAGCATCAACAGCTAAGGAAAAATTTTGTGTCACAGATCCACTTGCAGGTACATTTACTTGTTGGGATCCATTTTTATAGCCGATGTAACTAGCAGTTAAAATTACTGATGCACCACTAATATCACCTGAAGGGATGTTTATTTCATAACTACCATCGGGTCCAGTAGCAGCACCATAGGCCGTCCCATCAATGGTTACATTTGCACCAACCAATGCTTCTCCAGATTCAGAAGACACATTACCTTCAATAACTGACTGCCCTAAAACAAGACAATTGAGAAAAATAGCTGTAAAAAATAGATAGGTTATATTCTTCATTAACTTATACTCCTAATTAATTAATAATGACTACCTATTGCAATATAATCACAATTATATATATTACAAAATCATATAATATTTTACAGTTTGTAATAATATTATCACTAGCATTTATATTTCTTTTAAATATTTATATAATGTCGGCCTTGAGATTGCCAATAATTCACTGATAGTTGTCTTGGCGCCTTTTTTGCTAAAATATCCTTTGTCTTTCATATAACTAATTACTTTTAGTTTATCTTCCCTGTTCAATACTTTACCCTGTAATTTATTCATTGTAAAATATTTGTTTATAGCTTGTTGAATTTCTGTTTTGATATTCCACATGAAGAACTCTTCTATTTTTGGTAATTCTTCCATTTCAACGCTCTTGGAAAATAAATCAATAAACTCTTTTATATTTACAAAAGTGGAAAGATCAAAATTAAAACCCATGGAGCCGATTATTTCGTTATCATCATTTCTTATAGTTAAGGAAGATGATTTCAGCTCTACGCCGGATGGACTTTTGTTATTATAATTTACGATTTTATCAGGAAGTTCATTCGAGAGCTTTTTATACCCTATGTCTGATGTACCATCTCCAATTTTTCGTCCAGTAATATGGCTGTTAAAAATTGCAATAATTGATTGATTCGGATTGGTAAGATCATGGACAATTACTTCCAGATAAGGAGAAAACATTTCAGCAATAATCTCCCCAACTTTAATATAATGAACTAAAATATCCTGATTTTTTTTAACCATTTTCATAAATAATTCAAGGAATCAATTTAGTTCAAACTTTGTACTATACTATTGATTAAGTCTCCATCTCCAAATCTAATCAAATCGGTCACAGGCATTTTATGTTCTTGTTCCAATTCTTTGATTTCATGCAAGGCTTCCTTTTCTTCCATATTTAATGTTAGCAAGTTTATACCTAAAAATTGAGACTGTTTGAAATTCTTCATTAAATCAAGATGTAATTGCATAACTTGCCCAATAGTAGACATTGGGTATCCCGTTACATCTTTTTTTCTACCTGGCTCATCTGTCATTATCATGAAGTCAGGCATAGCACCATGCATAAGAGCCAATGTTACCCCAGAGTAATACATATTTGTTAAGGATCCTTGTCCCTCAACAACCACTAGATCTGCTCCATTTTTTACATGGTCAATTGCATGTTCAATTTCTCCAGACATAAAGTCACCAACAACAGCATCAACAGGAACGCCGTGACCACTTAACATTTTTCCCGTTTGACCGGTTGCTACAAAGCGAACATTCTTACCTTGGCTAATAAGACGTTTTGAAATTTCCCATCCCGTTGTCATTTTTCCGGTATCACAATCGGTTCCTACTACAAGCAATACTTTCACTTTGCGGTTTTTCCATGTTCCCTTAGAAAAATGGGGAGGATCTGGTGGCCGTCGTAAATCGTTGATAGTAATAGAGTGTTTTTTTGCAAGAACAGAAATTTCTGGATCATCATTTAAAAACTGATGCATTCCACTGTAAATATCACACCCAAATTGTATAGCTTCTTTCAGTTCTTTTCTATATTGTTCATTAATAAAACCACCCTGAGGAGCACTACCAATTAACATTGCATTTGGATCAAATTCTGTTGCTGCTTTAAAATTAGAAACAACGGGGATTTCCCCTCCAAACCCCAATATTTCCTGCGCCGTTTTGCCAGATGTAATAGGGTCTATCACACAACAAACATCTTCGGGCCGATAACGAATTAACATGTTCCCTGTCTTATTTAATATATAATCGAATGCATTCGGGCATAAAATTGCAAATGAAG
>CAYTYA010000009.1:0-40307 GCA_964442015.1 uncultured bacterium | reverse complement strand
ATATATTTATGATTTATTTATTAATTAAATAAGTAATCTGATTAAACTAGGGTATACTCCCCGCGCATTATCTTATAATTATTAATACATATCTATCATATGAATTCTACCAAATCTAAAAACAAAGAATCGTTCTTAAACTTTTCTTTAAAAAAAGAGCTGATAAAGTCTATCAACGAGTTAGGTTTTAACAACCCAACTCCTATTCAGAGTAAAGTTATTCCGCATTTAATGTCTTCCAAGCAAGATTTGATTGCTTCAGCACAGACTGGTACAGGAAAGACAGCTGCATTTGGATTGCCTTTACTTGATTTAACCAATACAATGGATACAAATGTTCAGACTTTGATTTTATGTCCTACGCGTGAACTTTGTATTCAAATTACAAATGATCTACTTAGTTACTGCAAATATCTGAAAAAGATAAATATCCTATCAGTCTATGGTGGCGTTAAAATTGAAAAACAAATTAATTCTCTTAAAAAGGGACCTCAAATTGTTGTTGGTACTCCAGGTAGAACAAATGATCTCATAAGAAGAAAAAAATTGATTATTGGAAATATTGATCGGTTGATTTTAGATGAAGCTGACGAAATGTTATCCATGGGTTTTAAAGAAGATCTGGAAGCAATTATTCAGCAAACTCCCAAGAAAAAACAAATTTTATTGTTTTCAGCTACAATGACTCCCAAGGTGGTTGGAGTGACAAAAAAATACATGAAAAACTCGTTAGAGATTGCTGTTGCACGTGTGAATCGCGCTGCTGATAATGTTGAACATATATTTTATGTAGTAAAACCAAGAGACAGGTATGAAGTAGTAAAGCGAATTGCTGATATGAACCCAGATATATATGGAATTGTATTTTGTCGTACTCGAAGAGAGACCAAAGATATTGCTATTAAACTAATGAATGATCATTACAATGCTGATACGATACATGGTGATTTATCTCAATCCGAACGGGATGATGTCATGAGACGTTTCAGAAAAGGACAATTACAAATATTGGTTGCAACGGATGTAGCTGCTCGCGGATTAGATGTTGAAGATTTAACGCATATAATTAATTATAATTTACCTGATGATGATGAAATATATATCCATAGAAGCGGAAGAACCGGTAGAGCAGGAAAGAAGGGCGTATCAATTGCTATTATTCATGGACGGAACATGAGAAAATTAAAAGATATAGAACGAACGTCTGGTATATCTTTCAAAAAGAAAGATGTTCCAAATGGATTAGATATATGCAAGAAACGATTATATGCGCTTATTGATAAAATCGAAAAAGTTGATGTTAATGAAGAGCAAATTGAGCCATTCTTACCCTATATCTATGAAAAACTCAATTGGCTGGACAGAGAAAAACTCATTAAACATTTTGTATCAACTGAATTCAATAGATATTTATCATACTACAAAGACTCAAAAGATATCAATGAAGAATCCTATGATAAGGGTAGTAATAAAGGACACCCTAGAAGGAAAAAAAGAAATAGAAGAAAATTCTATAATTCAAAAAATAGTAATAGAAAAAACAATCGAAAAAGAAGAAAAAGAACCAGGTAATTACACTTTGATTCTTTTATCTAAAAGTGAACTAGATCACTGTATTTAATCTCTTTATTTAACTATATTAATTAAACATATTTCATTAGTTTACATAACTCGAATTTGATCTGATCTTAGAATGATTAATAAATTGAATAGACTGTTACTTATCAATATAATTATCTCAGGGATGATTTATTCTGCTCCTATAGCAAGAATAATGAAAGCAGAGGGAGATGTATTAATCAAGCGAATGGGTAAGAACACCTTTACCATTCCAGGTAAGCCTGGTTTAGCAATTAATAATGGTGATGCGATTAAAGTGGGCGAAGAGGGGTTTGCAGTAGCTATTTTTATTGATGATAAATCCGTTGTTAAGATTAGAGAAAAAACACAGTTTGAATTTATTGAATCTTCGAATTCTAGGACATTGGATGTTGAGCAAGGAACTATTTTTAATGATATTAAAAAAGAAGGGCGTGCAAAAACTTTTCGAGTAGAAACTCCTGTATCTGTTGCTTCTGTAAAAGGTACGGAGTTTGCTGTAGTATCTAATCCATCAGGAGTTGATCAGATATTCTGTGCGACGGGGCAGCTTGATGTGCAAAATCTTATTAGCGGTCAGACTGTTGCTGTTAGTGCAGGAGAGAAAGCAATTTCAAATGCCATGGGAAGTGTAATGGAATTACCATTTACTCCAGATGACTATCCTGCTGACCCTGAAGGTGTCCGACCAAAAATGCCAACTAAGTCTCAACCAAAGCCGAAGAGTAAGCCTCAGGCGCCAAAACCTCAGCCAAAACAACAAGAGCAGACCCAAGAGCAACAACAGGCAGAGCCTGAACCGGAACCAGAGCCTGAACAGCAAGAAAAGCAAGCTGATAGCAATGATAGTTCTTCTCAACCAGAACCAAGTAAAAAGTCTACTCCGAAAAAACCATTTGGTATGGGTTTAGGAGTTGGGTCTGTTACGATTGATGGTGTATTATATAATCAAATTGCCCTTAGGCCTGAGATCAACTTTGGTAAGCTTGGCATCGGTCTTGATTTGGTGTTCTATATGGATAATGAAGGCAATGTGAAGCAGGATGAATGGGACTTTGGTAATGATCCAAGTAAGCTTTTAGATAAAATTTTGTATTTACGCTGGGGCGATGTTTCGGATCCATTTTGGATAAAGTTTGGTTCATTAGATAATGTTACGCTTGGATATGGTGGAATATTGAGTGGGTATTCAAATATGATGGAATTCCCTAGCGTGAGAAGAATGGGACTAAATACTGGTGTTAATGTTGCAGGTTTCGGCGGAGAACTATTTATGTCTAATATGAAAGATTTTAGTAGAGGAGGAACTCTATTAGGACTAAGAGGTACATATAAAGTATCTAAATCATTTCCTTTAACTGTAGGAATGAATTTTATTACAGATATGAATCAATTTTCAGGCTTAAAAGATCTTGATGAAGATAAATATCCTGATATTTTTGATGACTTTCCAAATGATGCAAGTTATTACAATGATACAGATGGAGATGGTGTTCCTGATCCGCATCCTGGAAAAGATGCACCTGAAGGAGGATGGGATATTGATGCAGATGGTGATAACATCTACGATCAAGATGATTCTGACTTACTCTTAAAAGGCGTTCCTTTTAGTCTTGATAATAATAAATCATCTGTTACAGCGTATGCTTTTGATATTGGGTACCCTATATTAAATGGTAAAGCATTATCTCTTAAGGTATATACAGAATTCAATTTTTTAAATTTTCCAGAAGTAGGCTCGCCTGATAGTATTTTCTATCGTCCAAACTATACTGGTAATAGCTTCGCTGTCCCTGGAGTAAAAGCAAGTATATTTAACTTTATTCAATTGAGTTATGAGTTCCGAATTAAAGATGGATATTATGTCCCTCAATTCTTTGATCAATCATATGATATAGCAAGAGTAGTTCCTGAATATATTGATGGAAGTGCAATAATTAAGACAAAGGATATGACATTGTTTGCTGATTCTACCATGAATGTCGGACTAATTGGTCATTTTGGTTCTATAAGTGCAGATATGTTTGGCTTTGGAAGTTTTTACGGTTCATATACAAATATGACTTCAGAGAATGATACAGTTAATAGTTTTGTAGCTGCACTATCAATAAACGCTGAAAGAATTCCCAAACTAAGCGAGGCAACTGCCTATTATCAACGAACGAATGATAGCAATCCTTTTGACTTTGATAATCCCTCTGTAAACACTGTTCTTGGTTATAGGTTAGGATATGAATTAGGTAAAGGTATAAGCGTTATATGGGATTATCGACAGTTCTATCGATATACTGGTGCGCTTAATGAAGATGGGTCAGGTATGCTTGAGCCAGTGATTCAGACCACAGTGGAGACATCATTCAGCTTTTAATGAAAGAAAATAACTTAAAAACTGTTTATAGATATGATTCTGGAGGGACTGGGTTTAAAAAAGCGACCTATTTTCTATTGTTTTTGGCAGGAATATTTATTTTATTTGGTTTTTATTGGATAAACTCATTTTTAGGAATATAGTATGATACTTTCTATTGAATATTGTAACTCTTGAAATTATTTACCGAGAGCGTCCAGGATGGCCGCTGATTTATTAGATAAATTTGGTACTAACATTTCAAAGTTAACTCTCGTGCCCTCAAGTGGTGGTGTGTATGAAGTAATGAAGAATGATGAGATTATATTTTCAAAAAAAGAATTAAATAGATTTCCTGAATTAGAAGAAATAATTACTCTTATTGAATCATAATCATTTCTACCTATTATTATTTGTTTTTATTGCGTTTATCAATGCGCAAACACCTGATATTATTCCTTTAAGCAAAAAAGTTGGTCTCACTGTTGATGCAGAGGAAAATGTTTTTTATAGGATATTTAATGATATTGAAGGCTTCTTTAGTGCCCAATTTTATGAAGTTGGAAATGAAAAGATAGTTGTACAAATAGTTTTTGTCGATTTTAGTCAAAAAAGTGTAAGAAGACGATCCATGAGTTTGCAGGAATTTATTGATCTTAAACATCATATTGATGCTCAGCCGTTTATTACTGAAAATGATAGAAAAGCGATAAGAGAGAATTTAACTTATTTAACTACTATTAGTATTATAGAATCAATTCCACATGATCAGTTTATTGTTATTGAACACCGTACTGGAAAAAAAGTGCGAGGGTCGGTTCTTGGAATCGAGGATCGTTTGATTTCAATCCAAACACCAATATCTGTTGAAACTATACCCATATGGGATATGGCTAGTCTTACATATAGAAAAGAAATACGTGAACTTCCAAAAATTAAGGGTTTTTTATATGCAGTTTCTGCTTTAGGCGGTGTAATTTTAGCTGAGGTTTGGAATGAACAAACTAGACCAAGAATAGATTTAATATGGCACTTTCGATTCATAGGTACAGTTTTAGGAACATTATTTGGAGCAGAAACGTATCAAGCTGTAAATATAATTTCATCTCCAAAAACATTTTTTGCATTAACTCCAGAAGAAATGGATAAATTAAAGAACTAATATTTGGGAGATTTTATGCCAGAAAGTAATTTAGAAGATCAGATACACGCACCCGAGTTATCGGAAAATCAAAAATATGTAAATGAAAAAGTAGCGGCCCTATTGGATCAGATTGGTGATGAGTATGGTGAATCACTTACTCAGCAATTAGTCCAACGGCTTGATAATACTGTGACAGATTTTCATGAAGAAGTAACAAATATGTTGTCTGAGTTGAAAGAAAAAACTGTTAGTAGGCAACAGAAATTACGTGATGCATGGGACCATAGGTTTGATAATCAACCTCAACCATCAGCAGTAGATGCAACTCCTGATTCGTCACAACCTGAAGATAAAACTGATTCTTCGGGAGATGACTCTAGCCAGTGGGAAAAAAGATTAGAAACAATGGAATCAGGTAAGAAGCTAGAAGCATCAGAAAAAAAATCTTCCAGTGATGATAAAAAGAAAAAGAAAAAGGGGCTTTTCGGTCGTAAAAAGAAGTGATAAGGCCTTATTGGTTTTTTCCAGCACTATACACTAAACACCTGATTTATTATCTCTTTTTTATTTGTTCTATTGCATTTGGTCAATACAATGAAAAGTATATAGAGTATAAATCTCTTACCAAACGTGTATATAATTTTACAAAAGTAGAATTCATAACAGAGGAAGGTGAGTTTAATGATGCAATATGTACTTTATTATTGCCAGATTTAAGTGAAGACAGTCCTCCATTAGTCGCTATTTATTATAAAAAGACTAATTCTAAGTGGTTTACAGAATCTTTGTATAGAAAAAGAGTGAGGTTTACATTTCGGGATGGTGTTGTCAAGTTAGATCGTTCTAACTTTTGGGCTTGGGATGAATTAGAAGAAATTAAAGTAGTTATTATCTATTAAATAAAAATCCCTTAATTTTATTTGATCTTACTTATTTTTAAGTTTTGGTATTAAATATTATAGTTATTTGAAAAAATGGTCGTGCTAGATGGAGAGTTAGCGGTGCTCTGTAACCTGCAATCCGCTATAGCAGGGTTTAAGTCCATAGAGCGGCTTAATCCACGTTTAATGTATAAAGTACGAAGCGTTGAAGTTTTAGCCCATCTCAATAAAATATCACTAAAACCCGTCAGGCCTGGAAGGGAGCAGCGGTAGGTGAATTATTTTGTGTGCTGATGGATAACTAGAGTTGAGTTTACGGCTTTCATATGTGTGATGATGAATTATGTCAATCTATGGTGCACGACCGCTATAATTATTGTGTAAATTGTAATTTGTTGATAATATAAATTCATGTCTTATAAAGTTTTATCACTAAAATATCGACCACAAAACTTTTTAGAAGTAATTGGACAAGAACATGTAACTCAAACTCTTGTTAATGCTTTTAAAAAAGATCGTGTTGGACAAGGATATATTTTTACTGGTCCTCGAGGTGTTGGAAAAACAACAACAGCTCGAATCTTAGCTAAAGGACTTAACTGTAAAGATTCAAAAAATGGAAATCCATGTAATAAATGTACTATATGTGATGAAATAACAGAATATAGAAATCTGGACGTTTTAGAAATTGATGGTGCATCAAATAGAGGGATTGAAGAGATTAGAAATTTAAGAGAGCTGATAAAATTTGTTCCCATGAACTCATCATATAAAATCTTTATTATTGATGAAGTGCATATGCTAACAAATCAAGCATTTAATGCATTATTAAGAACATTAGAAGAACCGCCTCCACATGGAAAATTTATCATGTGTACTACAGATATACACAAAGTACCTGATACAATTATTTCTCGGTGTCAACGTTTTGACTTCAACCGAATTTCAATTAATCATATTAAAGAATCAATTAATTCAATTCTTTTAAAAGAAAAGCTTGAGTCAGATGTTGAATCTGTTGAGGCTATTGCAACCAAATCAGAAGGTAGTATGCGAGATGCATTAAGCATACTTGATCAAGTAATTGCTTTTTCTGATAGTAAAATTAATTTTAAAGATGTTGAAAATATTTTAGGTCTCGTATCTAGTGAAATCTATTTTCGATTAACTGACTCAATAAAAGATAAAAATTCTGAGTTATTATTAGAAACATTAACAGAAATTCGTAAAGGGGGAATTCCTGTTGATGATGTAGTGAAAGGGTTAAATGTTCATATTAGAAACTTGATGTATGCATCTTTAAATGATGGTGCAAATATACTGGATATAAGCGATGATCTAAAAAATGAATATATTGAATCATCAAAATTATGGGATGTTCGAGATTTACTTCGAATTACAGAAGTTATTAATGATTTAGAAGTCAATATTAATAGATCGAATCAGCCTTATATTATGTTTGAAATAACTGCTCTTAAACTTTTAGAAATGGACCAAACTGTATTTATTGAAGATCTATTGAATCAATCTCCGGCGACTACTGATTTTGGTGAAAAAAAAAATGAAGTAAACGATAGTAATGATACAGCAGGAAAGGTGGATAAGAAATTTAAGGTAGACACGAGTAAATCTGATGCATTAGATAATAGTGATGTAAAAAATAAAATTGATAAAAATAGTGAGGTAGATACGAATATCTCTGATAGTTTAGAAGATAATGCAGATAGATTAAAATCAAAAGATAATGAAGAAGATGTTTCGGTTCTTGATATAGATTTTATAAAGAAGGAGTGGCATGAGATAGTTACAATGGTTACAAACATTCGCACTTCTATTGGTATAGTAATGGAGCACTCAATGCCAATTAAAATCCAAAAAAATATTCTAGAGGTTGGAGTTTATAATCAACCAAAATTTAGTTTAGATTTAATCAATAAAAACAAGCAAGTAATTGAAGATATCACATCAAAGCAACTAAATAATACAGTTGTACTAAATTTTTCAGAAATCCATGAAGACATTGAAGCTCCTGATGTAAATAATGATATTTCAAAAGTTAATAAAAATAAAAATGATAACACCGATGCGATGGATAGTGTAATTGAATTATTTGATGGAGAAATTTTACGTTAATATATAACTAGAAAGATATAATTATGATGAATCCAAAGAATATGGGTAAAATGATGAAACAAGCACAACAAATGCAAAAGAAAATGGGCGAAGTTCAGCAAAAATTATCCGAGTTAAAAATTACTGGTAAGGCTAATGATGGATTGGTAAAAGTTATGATGGATGGTAAGCAAAAAGTAATAGATATAAAAATTGATCCATCATTGTTAAGTGAAGAGATAGATATGCTTGAAGATTTAGTATTAACGGCAGTAAATCAGGCTGTTATGAAGTCACATGAAATCGCTGAAAAACAAATGAATGATGCTACTGGAAATCTATTAGGCAATATTAAGTTACCCGGAATGTAATGCTAGACGCGTTTCCAGATAGTATAATTCGTTTAATTGATCGATTTGCAAGTTTTCCTGGTATAGGTAAAAAAACTGCTCAACGGATGGCCTTTCATGTTTTAAAGGATTCAGAGGATAATGCAATGTCATTAGCTAAGGCAGTTAAAGATGTAAAATCAAATATAGCTGCATGCTCTTTATGTGGCGGTATTACGGAAAAAGACCCGTGTACAATATGTGATGATTCAAAAAGAGATAGTAATTTGATATGTGTAGTGGAAGTGCCTGCTGATATTTATGCTTTTGAAAGGACAAGTGGATTTAATGGAGTATACCATGTTTTAGGGGGTGTGCTTTCTCCATTAGATGGCATAGGTCCAGATGAATTAAATATTGATTCACTTGTTGATAGAGCGAACTCTGATAGTGAAATTGTATTAGCGTTAAACCCAAGCATTGAGGGTGATACAACCTGTCTTTATATAAGCAAATTATTATCAGATAATGATGTTAAAATAACTCGATTAGCACGTGGTATTCCTGTTGGTGGCGAATTGGAATATACTGATGATGCAACATTGTTGAGAGCAATGGAGGGGAGGACATCTGTATGAATTTACCTAACATATTAACTATTGGTAGAATTTTAGTAACCCCCTTATTTATTATACTCTTATTCTATGATCATCCTTACGCAAAATCGTGGGCATTATTAATTTTTGTTGTTGCTATGCTGACTGATATTTTCGATGGTTATTATGCTAGAAAATATAATCTTGTTACAGATTATGGCAGATTTTTAGATCCATTAGCGGACAAAGTTATGGTCTTATCAGCTTTAATTTCATTTGCAGTAATGGATGTTATTCCATATTGGATGGTATCTTTGATAATATTTAGGGATCTTTTTATAACCGGGTTACGAATGGCAATGTCTTCAAAAAATAAAACAATGGTTACAAGCAAAATTGCTAAGAGAAAGACACTTAGCCAGGTTTTGATTATAATTTTTATTTTATTCAATATAGGATTTAATTCTTTATCAATATCTTGGATTGGAGAAATAATCTTATTTTCTAAACAACATGAGCTAATTTATTATTGTACTTTGCTTGTAACGGTTTTCACTGTATTTACCGGATTTACATATATTTATACAAATCGTTCCGTAATTAGGCAGTTTATTTCTTGAGCTAACCTCTGTTGCGATTAAAAATATCAGAATGGATTGCAACCTGTTTTAAAGTTGGATATTTACCATTAGCACCTGGTACATGGGGTAGTATTTTTTCTATTTTACTCTGGTGGGTATTTATAAAAGATCTTAATCTATATGTTTTTGGGGTGTTAATTGTCCTTTTCTTTATCATAGGAATCGTAACTAGCAATATTATAATTGATGAACTTGATAATAATGACCCTTCTCATATTGTAATTGATGAATTAGTCGGTCAATGGTTGGCTTTATTATTTCTACCAAATGGATTAATTAATATTGCTATTGCGTTTATACTATTTCGTTTTTTTGACATAATCAAACCTTGGCCAATATCTTTGATTGAAAAACTTCCAAAAGGGTTAGGCGTGATGTCCGATGATCTTGTAGCAGGTTTTATTACTTTAGGATTGATACAGGTAATCAATATTTATATATTATGAAAGTAGCGCTAATTACGATAGGAAATGAATTGCTATCAGGTTTCACAGTTGATACAAATAGTTCTTGGATAGGTCAATCATTAATCGAAGTAGGCGCTAGGGTTTCTTGGCATTTAACAGTAAAAGATGATCCTAATCAAATTCAAAGCGCTTTAGATAGCATTCCTGAAGATTGTAAGATATTGGTTATTACTGGTGGATTAGGTCCAACTCATGATGATATAACACAAAATATATTATTTAATTATTATAAAATAAAACCAGTATTTGATAAAGAGTACTGGGAATTTCTTAATTCTAGAATGATGGTACGAGGCAGATCGTTGCCTAAAATTAATAAGAATCAAGCGATATCTCCTGAAAATGGTAAAGGGAATGTTATTCCAAATAGCGTTGGAACTGCACGTGGAATTCATATTTTTAATAATGAAATAGATATATTTGCTATGCCTGGGGTACCAAAAGAAATGAAGAATATGATGAAAGATACAGTATTGCCCTGGATTTATGATAAAACAAAGAACAAGATTTATGTTCATACCCTTAGGACTACGGGAATTATGGAATCATCTTTGGCTGAAATGATAAGCGATATTATTGAAGTATCAAAAAATGTTGAAATATCCTTTTTACCTCAATTTACTGGTGTAGATATTAGAGTAATTTCTTCTGATCAAAAACCTTTAGAAAAGGTGCAAAGAAAGATAAATGAACGTATAGGAAAATATATATACGGGACAGGATTAGACGCTTTAGAGAATGTTGTTGGAAAAATGCTTATTGATCATAATTTAACTTTGTCAACTGCGGAATCCTGTACAGGCGGTTTATTGGGCCATCGTTTAACCAATGCACCTGGAAGCTCGAGATATTATTTGGGAGGAGTAAATTCATATAGCAATGATATGAAGATTAATATAATTAATGTGAATAAAGAAATATTAGATAAGTATGGCGCTGTAAGTAAAGAAGTTTCAATAGAAATGTCTAAGGGAGTTAGAGCTCTACTTAAATCTGATATTGCTTTATCTATCACAGGTATTGCAGGACCTGGTGGTGGAACTAAGGAAAAACCAGTTGGCTTAGTTTATATAACATTAATCCATAATGATATAATCAAAAATAAGGAATTTACTTTTTTTAAAGATAGATTATTAAACAAGCAATTAAGTAGTCAAGTTGCTTTAAATATGATAAGGATTCATTTATTAAATGAATGAAAAGCTTATTAGGGTTTTTATATCAGTTTCTGTACCTAAAGAGATTGTATCTATAAAAGAAATGTTGAAATCTACAATTGATACAAGAGGTATAAAAATCAGTTGGGTTCGAGATGGAAAAATGCATCTTACTTTAAGATATATAGGTAATACAACGGAGGAATCGATTGATAGTATTAATAATGCAATACATGATTTAATCGGTGATACTCCAATTATCAATCTATCAATTTCAGGAACAGGAAGCTTTACAAATAGAGATATAGCAAATACATTATGGGTAGGTATAAATGGTGAAATAGATAAGCTGGATGAATTAGTTCTTAAGCTTAACGAAAAACTAAAACCTTTAGGATATCCAACTGAAAAAAGAGAGTTTTTTCCTCACATAACTATAGCAAGAATTAATCCTAATCAAAAAAAGAAACCTGATATTTCGAACTTTTTAAATACAACATTTATGGAATTGCCAATGAAAATAGTAAAAATTAACGTAATGCAAAGTCAGTCCTTTTCTAAAGGTTCTTTCTATACTATTTTAGATACCCATTTTTTAGATACAAAATTAGAATAGGAGTAATGAATGGCATCGACCACTAAAAAAACAAAAGCTTTGGATTTAGCCATAACTCAAATTGATCGTCAGTTTGGTAAAGGTTCTATTATGAAACTTGGAAATGATAAACCAAGCACTACTGAAAGTGTAATTTCAACAGGATGTCTTTCATTGGATGTCGCTTTAGGTGTGGGAGGAGTACCTAGAGGAAGAATTATTGAGGTATATGGACCAGAATCTTCGGGAAAAACAACTTTAGCTTTACATATAGTTGCAGAAGCGCAGAAGAATAATGGTTATGCAGCATTTGTTGATGTTGAGCATGCATTAGATCCTGAATATTCGAAAGCGCTGGGTGTTAATACAGACGATTTACTTGTATCTCAGCCAGATGCTGGGGAGCAAGCGTTAGAGATCACTGAAACATTAGTTAGAAGTGGAGCTTTGGATGTTATTGTGATTGACTCTGTTGCAGCTTTAGTTCCTCAGGCAGAATTAGATGGAGAAATGGGTGATACGCATATTGGGCTACAGGCAAGATTAATGTCGCAAGCTTTGCGAAAACTTACTGCTACAGTTAGCCGATCCAATACGTGTGTAATTTTTATTAATCAGATTCGTGAAAAAATAGGAGTGATGTTTGGTAATCCTGAAACGACCCCGGGAGGAAGAGCTCTGAAATTTTACTCAAGTCAAAGATTAGAAATTCGACGAGTGACTACTATTAAGGATAGCGCTAACGCGGTAGGGAATAAAGTTCGCGTTAAGGTTGTAAAGAATAAAGTTGCGCCACCCTTTAAAATGGCTGAATTTGATATAATGTATGGTGAGGGGATATCGTATATAGGTGATGTATTAGATTTAGCAGTAACTGCTGATATCGTGCAAAAAATGGGAGCTTGGTACTCATATAAAGATGAAAAAATTGGGCAAGGACGAGAGAACACTAAAGCATATCTTGAAGAAAACACTAAAATGATGTCTAAGATTGTTAAGCAAGTAAAAGGATTTATGGGTGTTAGTTTTTCGGGGGATGAAAAAGCGTAAGGTCTTAGATATTCAATCACAGAAACGCAGGAAAAACCGATGGAGCATTTTTCTTGATGACGGTAGCGTCTTTGGCGTCTCTGAAGATGTTTTCTTTTCAATTCCAATTCATATTGGAGATACTATTTCAGAACAAGTGCTCAACGAGATACTAGATTCTGAATCAAAAACAAAAATATATAATTCAGCTATTAATTTATTGAGTTATAGAATGCGGAGTAAATCAGAGTTAAAAGATCGATTAATAAGAAAAAAATATAATGAAGATTCTATTTTGGATGTAATTAATAATCTTGAATTAAAAGGATATTTAGATGATGAAAAGTTTGCACATGCATTTGCAAAAGAGAAAGTTAAGAATAAATTAATAGGGCCTATTGCTTTAAAATTTGAAATGTCATCTCACAATCTTAATGTTGATCTTGTTGATAATGTTATTTCCTCTGTATATCAAATTTTTCCTCAAGAGTTTATAATTAATAAATTAATAACTAAATGGAAGGTGAAAGACAGCATTGGAAAGGATCCTAAAATAAAAGGTAAAATAGCTAATCGCTTAAAAAATAAAGGTTTTTATTGGGATGATATACAAAACGCTATTAATAATTAATAATTTGTAGAAAGATGATAAAAAATAATTATTCTGTTTTAATAAATAATAAATATATAGAAGTAAGAAATATTTATGCTGTTGGAAGAAATTATGTTGACCATGCAAAAGAAATGCAGTCTCCTGTCCCTAAGGATCCAATCTTATTCCAAAAAGCACTTACATCATTATCTAATAGCTCAACTATCATTATTCCAGATGGTAGAGAGATTCATCATGAATTAGAAGTTGTAGTGTTGGTAGGAAAATCTGGAGAAAATATCAACTCAGACAATGCATTGAGTTATATTAAAGGCATAGGTCTTGGTTTAGACCTTACTGATCGAATATTACAAAGCAAATTAAAAAGCAAATCTCTACCATGGTTTCTCTCTAAGTCTTTTAAAGGATCTGCAGTTGTCTCAGAATTTTATAAATGGGATAATTCAAAGTGGAATGAATCGTTTTGGCTTAAGAAAAATAAAAAAATCGTTCAAAGTGGTAAAATTATTGAAATGATTTTTTCTATTGAAGAGTTAATCAGTTACCTTTCCAAGAGAATTTCCCTTTTGAAAGGAGATTTGATTTTCACTGGAACACCTAGCGGAGTAGGTCCAATTATTAATGGGGATAAGTTAGATATAGGTTTAGGGAATGAAAGTCTTATGAATATAGAAGTGATAGATTCTACTTCCATGAATGATGAGATTAAAACTTTTTCTCTTTATGTAGATGGAGCTGCAGATTTAAATACAAAAACAGCTGGGATTGGTGGTGTTTTTTATAATGATGATAATGAAGAGGTTTATAGTTTTTCCGAATATTTAGATGATGCAACAAATAATGAAGCGGAATATACAGCTTTAATTAAGGGACTTAAATTAGGACTTGAGTTAAAATTTATAAATATTGAAATATATTCAGATAGTGAACTTATAGTTCGTCAGATTAATGGTGATTATCAGGTTAAAAATGATCGAATGAAAAATCTTCATCTAAAAGTTTTAAATTTATTGAAACAATATAATAACTGGTCAATAAAACATATTATGAGAGATAAAAACAAGATTGCGGATAGGCTAAGCAAGGAAGGAAGAATGTTGGGTAAATGAAGGGATTAGTAACAGCAGGTGGGCATGGGACCAGATTAAGACCAATTACTTATACTCAAAATAAACATTTGATACCAATAGCTAATAAGACTATGCTACAATATGCTATAGATTATCTTAAGGATGCAGAAATCTATGAAATTGGTATTATTGTAAATGCAAATGATACATCAATTAAAGATGTTTTTGGTAATGGTAAAGATTTTGGCGTAGAAATTACCTATATAGAGCAAAACCAACCTCTTGGTCTTGCTCATGTTGTAAAGATTTCTCAAGATTTTATTGGTGATGATGATTTTATATTTTATTTGGGAGATAATATACTTGTAGGTGGAGTTAAATCATTCATTAATGATTTTAAACAAATGAAATCAAATTGTCATTTAGTTTTAAGTCAAGTTTCTGATCCGCATCGATTTGGAGTTGCTGAAGTTATCAATGATAGGATAGTAAATATTGAAGAGAAACCAAAAACTCCTAAGAGCAATCTTGCCGTTACAGGTATATATTTATACGATAGTAATATTTTTGAAGCTGTTAATAGTATAAACCCATCTAAAAGAGGAGAATTAGAGATATCTGATGCTCACCAATTTCTAATAGAAAACAGTTATGATGTAAGTTATTCAGAGATTACAGGTTGGTGGAAAGATACGGGACAACCTTCAGATTTATTAGATGCTAATCATCTTGTTTTGGATAATATTAAAGGAAGAAATAATGGCGCTGTAGATAGTTTAAGCACAATAACAGGAGAAGTTAGTATTAGTAAAAACTGCCAAATAATTAATTCAACAATTAATGGACCGGCTATTATTGATCATGATACCTTTATTAAGGATTCACATATCGGTCCTTTTTCTGCTATAGGTAATAATTGTAAAATTACGAAAACTACAGTTGAATTTTCTATTATTATGGAAGGGTGTGAGTTAGAAAATGTTAATAGAAAAATCAAATCCTCTTTGTTAGGAAAGAATGTTAAAGTTATTAGTTCTAGTTATGATAATAATAATGTAAGGTTTCTTCTTGGTGATCAGAGCTATATTGAATTAATAGATTAAAATAATAAAAAATTGAATAATTGAAGCATATTGATAATCGAATAGTTAATTTATATCTAAGGAATTTCGAGGTATTTCTTTTTTCACAAGCATTATGAGTTTTTTATCAAATATTACAAACCCTTTAACATGGCTATCCGGTGATATTGCAATTGATCTAGGTACTGCAAATACTTTATTATGGATGAAAGGAAAAGGTGTAATGATTAATCAGCCATCAATCGTTGCTAGATCTGTTAACGATGGAGGTATTATTGCAGTTGGGAATAAAGCAAAGGCAATGCTTGGTCGTACTCATAGGGATATTGAAACTATTAGACCCCTGCGTGATGGTGTAATCGCTGATTTTGATATGACGGATGGTATGCTTTTAGGCTTTATTCGTATGATAAACATTAGTCCTTTGGCAAGAATGAGGATGGTTATATGTGTACCTTCAGGAGTAACTGAAGTAGAAAGGAGAGCAGTGAAAGATTCTGGCCTTCGTGCTAATGCAAGAGAAGTATTCCTTATTGAAGAACCTGTAGCAGCTGCTATTGGAATAGGTTTAGATATTTCACAACCTGTAGGAAATATAATAGTTGATATTGGTGGTGGAACAACTGAAATAGCAGTAATAGCACTTTCTGGAGTAGTAACTAAAGAAACAATTCGGGTTGCTGGAGATGAAATGGATGAGGCATTAGTTCAATGGTTTAGAAATGAACATAAACTTGATATTGGTATCTCAACAGGTGAGGCTATAAAAAAGTCTGTTGGTTCAGCAATGAGAATTAAGAGTGAAACTATATCCGTAAAGGGTAGAGATCTCGTTTCAGGAATCCCTAAGACTATTGAGGTTACTTCAGATGAAGTGAGACAAGCATTAAAAGATCCAGTCAGTATGATTGTCGAAGCCGTGAAAAAGGCTCTAGAACGCACTCCTCCAGAATTATCAGCTGATATACTAGATAGAGGTATTATTATGACTGGTGGCGGTAGCATGCTTAAAGGTATGGATCAAATTATTAGGGAGCGTACTAATGTACCTGTTAATATTGCTGAAGACCCGCTACTTTCCGTTGTTAGAGGAACTGGTATGGTTTTAGAAGATATAAAAAAATACGAAGCAGTTTTAATCTAGAACCTCTTCCTATGAGGACATTATACCTCATACTTACAAAACATAAAGATATTTTTGCGCTAATAATTAGTATTATTTTATCTCTAATGATGCTGGTTAATAGTAATTCAGATAATATTAGATTATTAAGAAGTAAGGCAAACCGTATTTTTGCATATCTTTATTCCCCTATAACTTGGGTGCGAACAATGACGTTGATTGAAGAAGAAGCTTCATTGTTAAGAGAAAAAAATCTTCAACTCTCTTTTCAATTGGAATCAATGAGATATCTTCTTGATGATAATAGTCGTTTACAACAATTATTAAGTTTTAAGCGTGAAAGTAATTTAAATATATATCCTGCTCGCGTGATTAATATGGGAGCTTCACCACATTTATCATCTTCATTATCAATTGACATTGGAAGCGAGTCCGGAGTTTCTATTAATGATCCAATTATAACGCCTAATGGTATCATTGGAAAAACAGTTATTGTTGGTAAAAATGAATCAATTGTGCAACTAATTAACGATGTCACATTTCGTTTAAGTGTCCGAATTAAGCCATCTGGCTCAACGGGCATATTGCGATGGTTGGATAAGGATTTATTTTTGATAAAAGAGGTGCAAAAAAATTCGAATGTGGAAGTTGGAAATCACGTTGTATCATCTGGATTTAGCGATATCTTCCCTAGTGATCTACCAGTTGGAAAAGTGGTTAAAATTACAGAAGAGAGAGGAAGATTTCAGAAATCAGTTATAGTTAAAATCAATGAAAATATTGGATCAATTATGAATTTATTTGTTATAGTAGATAAATAGTTATGAAAGATATAAAAATATGGTCTGTCTTGATAATAGTTTTTATAACTCAATTTCTCCTTTCTGATGTTTTAACAATTCGATATTATCGACCAGATTTTATAGTTATTTATATTTTATACTTTGGTCTTTATTTTGGTCCCTATTATGGAGTGATAGCAGGTTTCTGTATAGGTTTGTTGATTGATATTACTCCTATGGTATCATACTTTGGCATTAGCCCTCTTACTTATTCTTTAACAGGGTTTCTTTCAGGATATTTGCAAAATAGATATAATCGCTTATCTCCGTTTGTATTTCATTCTTTGTGGATAATTTTAATTGCATTTCATTTTATGATATTTT
Organism: uncultured bacterium; assembly: GCA_964442015.1. GTDB lineage: Bacteria > Fidelibacterota > Marinisomatia > Marinisomatales > TCS55. The sequence goes on along the minus strand of CAYTYA010000009.1, from coordinate 22,356 downwards.
CTTATATCAAATACCAACTATTATTTGAAATTGATAAGGTGCAATTTATATTTAGATGGTTTGCTTCATTTATGTATACTTTATTTTTCCTTTTGATACTTCAATATTTCTTTCCAATAAAAGAATTGCAAAATGCTGAAATCTAAGAACCTGGTTCCAAGATCAAGGTTATTAATTACATATCTATTTATTTCACTTATTTTTTTAATTTTATTGATACGTTTTGCTCAAATACAGTTATTTGAATATAAACAATATAAAAAAAGAGCTGATATTAATAGTATTCGAGCATTGCCTGTTTCTGCGCCAAGAGGATTGATATTAGATAGAAACGGTCATATCTTGGTAGATAACTTCCCCACATATATTTTAACCGCGTCACCTAACAATGTAAATCATAATAATTTCTCTATTATAAGTAGCTGTACTGGAATAGACACTTCATCATTAAAAAGTAACTTTAAACGTTACTATAGAGGGAGATTTATACCATCAAGAATAACGAAGGACTTATCATTTGATGAATTAAGTTGCATAGAAGAACATAAACATGAACTGAGAGGAATTAATTATAGTCAGTTATCTGAAAGATTTTTTCCAGCAAAAGTAGGCATGAGTCATGTTTTAGGGTATGTGAAAGAGATTGATAGATCTCTTTTGCAAAACATTAATAGTGATTTAGAATATGATGTGGGCGATTTGATTGGATGGCAAGGTATTGAAAAGCAATATGAGCATTTACTTAAAGGTGAAAAAGGTATTTTATACTCTCAAGTAGATGCCTTTGGTAGAGAAGCAGGAACAGTAAAAGGTATAGAAAATATAAAACCTTTACCTGGGGAAGATTTATCTACAACGATAGACCTTGGATTGCAAAAGCATATGGAAAAATTAATGTCGGAATTCAAAGGTGTTTCCCTTATAACTGATCCTTTATCTGGTCAAATATTATCTTTTGTTAGCTCACCTGATTTTTCTCCAGAAATTTTTACAGGCAATACAACTTTACATGAATGGCGCAATTTAGTAAATGATCCAAGAAAGCCATTATTAAATAGAATAACAAATGGTTTATATCCTCCAGGATCAACATTTAAGATGATTACTGCAATTGCACTATTAGAAGGTTTGATGATAGAAGAAGATGAGGTAATCGAATGTTCTGGTATATACCAATATGGTGATAGATTATTTAAGTGTTGGAAGATAAGGGGTCATGGTAAAGTAAATTTAGATCAAGCAATAGCTCAATCATGTAATATCTTTTTCTATCAAGCTGTTCAAAGAATTTCTATGAATAGATTTATTAACTTATGTCGAAATTTTGGTTTTGGTACCAAAACTGGAATTGATTTACCTACTGAATTAACTGGATTGCTTCCAACTAGAGATTATATGAATAAACGATATACAAGTCGAGGGTGGTCCAGAGGACATCTATTAAATATGGCTTTAGGTCAAGGCGATTTATTAGTTACACCAATTCAGTTATCTGTCTATATTAATAAAATAGCTACTAGCGGAGAGACATTTATTCCACATTTTGATCTAAATAAAACACCTGAACCAGTTAGCAAAATAATTCTTAAAAATCAAACTTGGGTAAAAATTCAAAACTATTTATTTAATACAGCAAATAGTATTAATGGAACAGGAATAGCTGCAAATCCAAAAATTAACGGTCTAAAAGTTTACGGTAAAACAGGTACTGCTCAAAACCCTCACGGTGATGATCATGCCTGGTTTACTGGTTATGCAGAAAAAGATGAAAAAATGGTTTCAATAGTACTTTTAATTGAAAATGGAGGTAGTGGAGGAAAAATAGCAGCTCCACTTGCAGGTGATGCTTTTGAATATATATTTTATAATAACTATCATCGTATTGTAAACAATGTTGAAAATAGCATATAATCCATCACAAAAATTTCCATTATCAATACTCTTTTTACCAATACTTCTAACTATCATTGGTTTGTTAGCTTTATTTAGTATTAGTGTGAATCAATTTGGTATTATTGCAATTACTGCGTTTACCAAACAATTACTATTTATGATTCCTGCTATTGGTGGATTTTTAGTTATTCTATTTATTCCAAAGTATATAATACATAAATATATTTATGTAGCTTATGGCTTGATTCTAGCATTAGTTGCGGTCCCATTTTTATTATCTACTATTGCTGGTACACATCGTTGGATTAATATTGGACTTCCAGTTGCTTTTCAGCCATCAGAATTTGCTAAATGGATTGTTGTAGTATCACTAGCAAGATACCTTTCTGATCATAATCTTGAAATAAAAAAGTTCTCCACGCTAATATTTCCTATTCTAATTGCTTTATTTCCTGCTACAATTATTCTACAGCAACCAGATCTTGGAACTGCCTTAATATTACTTGCCCCAGTATTTCCTATGTTGTACTGGGTAGGATCTAGACCATTTCATTTATTTATGCTTTTAGCTCCAATTTTTAGCGTAGCGACTGCCTTTCACACTGTATCTTTTACATCATGGGCTATTATTATGGGAATAATTCTATATATTTCTCATCCAAATTTGATATTTGGAATAGTATTTTATTTTGTAAATATATTTTTAGGATTATTAGCTCCTTTATTATGGAATGGATTAAGACCTTATCAACAGAAAAGAATATTAACTTTATTTAACCCCGAACTAGATCCGCTTGGAGCAGCATATCAGACTATACAAAGTAAAGTTGCAATTGGTTCTGGTGGTTTTTTTGGTAAAGGTATGGGGGAAGGAACGCAAACACATTTAAAATTTCTTCCTGTTCAGGAATCCGACTTTATTGTTTCTGTAATTGGTGAAGAATTTGGATTTATCACTATAGCATTTATGTTAGTTATTTTTGCTCTGTTTATAATGAAAATTGTAAATCTTGCTTATCATTCAAATGAGCGTTTTGCTGGACTAGTTCTCATTGGTATTGCAACAATATTTTTATCTCATGTATTTGTAAATACTGCAATGTCAACAGGGTTAATTCCAGTAAAAGGACTTCCTTTGCCATTTATATCAGCTGGAGGATCTTTTTTATTATCATGTTATATAATGGTTTCTTTAATTGTTAAGATGGGTATGGAGACAATTGAGTGAACATTAAAAGGAATTGATGTTAGTATTATAGATAACTAAATTGCGGACTAAGTTGTGCATCATTCACATACAAGAAATCCTATTTTGAATAAATCTATGAAATATTTCGCTTCTTACTTCGCATTTCTTATGATTCTATCTATTAATGTTTCATTTGCGCAGCAAACAGATATAAAAAGAGAGTTAAAAAGATTAAATGCGAAAATTGATCGTGAAAGAGTAAGAACCGACTCTCTTGAAACTCAAATAAGTATTTTATTGCCTGATCTGAGAAATACATTGAGAGCTACTGTTGATGCAAAAAAACAAACTGATTCTGTTGCGATTTTACTTATTAACCGTATAAATACTCTTCAAAATAAGATTAGGATGTTAGAAGATAAATCTATTTATACAGATAGTACGAATTTTGAAATTCTAGCTCAATTAGTGATGATTGAAAATAAGATCGTAACTCTAACGAATAGTTTTACTGAAATGTATAGTTTGCGTTCTGAAAAGCAGCAGTCTAGCATTAAAACTAAAATTAGCCCTGTAGAGTACAAGAAAAAATATATTGAAGCTTTGAGTTATTATCAGAATGGTGATTATAGTCAAGCGATCACTGGCTTTTCAAGTTTGGTAATAGAGGACCCTTCAAATGAACTTGCTGATAATAGTCAGTATTGGTTAGCAGAATGTTATTATTCAACAAAAAATTATAAGCGATCTATATTGGAATTTGAAAAGGTGTTTACTTTCCCAGGAACAGATAAAGATGATGATTCCCAATTAAAGCTTGCTCTTTCTTATCAAAGTCTTGGTAACCTTGTGAAGGCTCGAGAAGAGTACCAGCGCATGGTTGATTATTTTCCTAGCAGTGAGTATTTTAGTAGAGCTAAAGAATCACTAAAGCAATTAAGCTTAGAATAACTCCCTAAATTTATATATGAAATTAAAAATATTTTATTTGACTACTGAGATAGTTCCGTTTGCAAACACTTCATCTTTAGCTGAATTTTCTGCAAAGGTACCATTATTATTGCAGGATAAAGAACATGATATTAGAACAATTATACCTAAGTATGGTTATGTTAGTGAGAGAAAATATATTCTTAGAGAAGTAATTAGATTGCGAGAAATACCATTTGAATTTGGAAAAGAGAACGTAATTACTTCTGCAAAAAGCGCATTCATACCTAAGACACGTGTACAGGTTTATTTTTTAGAAGATACTAAAAGATTTAAACCTTTGACAAATTTGATATATAAGGCAAAAAATGGGAGAGTAATTTCAGATATACATGAAAGATTTGCATTCTTTTCCAAGGCATCGTTAGCTATGCTTCCTCATTTGTTTTGGAAGCCTGATTTAATGTGGTGTAATAATTGGCAGTCTGCGTTGGTTCCAGCATTTTATAAAGAACACTATAAAGATGATGATTTTCGTGCCAATATTAAATCTGTTTTAGTTGTGCATGATTATGAGGATGAGTATTTAGATATTGAAAAAGGTGTATTTTCTAAAATTGGTTTAACGGAACCTAAAGGATTAAATAAAGGTGTGATAAATGCATATGAAGCTGCGGCTCAAAATGTAGATTTTATTATTGCTATAGATACACCATCCAATGATGTATCGAAGAAGTTGATAAAACTCCCTAGCATTAAAAAAAGTAATTTGTTAATTGTTAAAACCTCTGATGAATCCCCAGACTATGAAAAGGTTGCTGCAAAGATTGATAATGGTTTGCAGAAACTTTATAGTTAATCTGTCGTATTACTAATATTATTCTATGAAAAATATTCATCTTTCTGTTTGTTTTTCTCTATTGATTATTTTATCAGGTTGCTTAGAGAATACTGTATCTACCGATTTAAATAATCCAGGTATGATTCATGATACATTATCTGTTTCTTCAATAACAGGTTTTCATTATCAGACACCTCCCGAACTTGGAAACTCTACGCTTTTATATTTAGGTACTGATTCTAGTGGATTTGAGAATCCTTTTGCTATTTTTAAGGTTCAAAATAATAGTATCAATACATCTGAAACATTTATTTCATTATCAGATTCTACTATTGAAATTGATAGTGCAAAATTTATACTTACATTTAATAGCGATACTATCGAGACAGGAATGATATTTGACTTGTATTATTTTCCCAATTCTGTGGATTCTATTTTTAGTGAATCAAAAAGTAATTATTTAAATATAAACGAAAGCGATCTTGCTTCAGAATATGTATCTAGTGCTAGATTATTTCAAAAATTACCAGATTCTAGTGAGGTTATATATCCGACACTATCATTTAATGTATTGCATATCATTGAATCATTTATCGATTCTTCCAATATAAGTTTCAATAAGACCTTGATGATCAAACCTAAGTTTGATTTATCAAATACTCTATCTTTTAAAAGCAGTGAGTCTGGTTTCTCATTTGCTCCACAGTTACATCTTTTTACTCATGAAATAGTTTATGTTGATTCAATATCAGACTCAGTTGCTGTAGATACATTTTCTCATCAGTTTATTTCTACGGAAGACTTATCTATTATAGTTCCGCCTACTGTAGCTAATGTTCCAGGTCTATTAACTTTAGGGAGAGGTTTATCATATAAAGGATTGATAGAAATTCCAGATTTAGATTCTTTATTATTGCCATTGCCAGATCAATCAATCATAACAAAAGCTGAATTATCATTTTATTATCCTATTGATACAACTCAATCTAATTTTTATTTACAAGTTCAACCTGTTTCTGATAGTCTACATTATGAACAACTTAATGGTATACTATTAGATGACCCAATCGAGGTAATTCCAAGTATATTACCCGTTGTAAATATTTCTAATAATGGAAAGGTTGTTTTAAATATAAGAGAATATTTGCAATTAATTCATTTTGGATATGTTTCAAATTATGGATTGAAACTTGAGGTTGTTAATGCTTCAAATCCTTTTAATCTTTATTCTATATACTCACATTCTTCATTAATTGATACTTTAAACCCAAAATTATTTATCCACTATGTTTCTCCATAAAAAATACTGTTTGTTATTAATTCTTTTTTCTTCTTTCATTAATGCTCAAGATATTTATAGTGCATATGGAGTGGGTGATATGTTATTATCAAACAATGCATCTGTGATTGGAACTGGAAGCGTGGGACTTATGCCTAATTTCCAAAGAAATATTTCGTTAAGTAATCCATCGACTTGGACAAATATGCCTTTTGCTTATGTTTCTATCAATTATGGCGGACTACAAATCGAGGATAAGTTGAATGATCATGACAATATTTTATCAGGGTTACATCAATTTCAATTTATTGTTCCAATAAAAGGAAGATATGCTTTTGGAATTGGTTTCCAGCCATATAGCTCGCAATTATACTCTTTAAAATCAGATAATTTTGAAATTAAATATATACAGCAGGATACTCTTAATTTTAATAGGAGATTAAATGGGGGGGGAGGGATATCAGATTTATCTTTCTCACTTTCTGCAAAGATTACGGATAAAGAAAAAGGAGCTTTAAAATTTAATTATCTTTTTGGATCGAGTAGAAAACAGACAGGTTATTCACTTGATGAAGGGGGTAATGGGTTGGATGATGATTTTGATGGCGTGATAGATGAAGAAGGAGAGAACAGTATTAATTATCTTTATAATCAACGAAATATTTATGACGGCACTTTAATTAACGGATATTTATCTTCTGATAGAATTAATATTGGAAAGCGTAATTTAACAGTAAGTGTATCATTCAATTCTACTTTAAACTCTTTTAGAATAAAGAATTATTCATTTTACCCATTTGAAGATATTAATAATAATGGATATTACGATATTAATGATTTTCCACAACCTGCAGGTAATGATTCTATTCCACCAAATCCATTAAAATCTGAATATAAAGATTCATTCAAACCGTCTCAATATTCCATTGGATTTAATCTTGAATTAACGGAATTATTAAATTTGCAAGCTGAACTATCAGATTGGTCTGATTTAGCAAGTAGTAAAAATAATATTTTATCAAATATGAATTATCAATTGGCAGATTATCAGCATGTTAATGTTTCTGTAATTAGATTTGCTCGGGCTTTACCTCGATATTGGCATGAGAGTTTACATTTTAGATCGGGGATTTTTCTTCGTGATTATAGTTTGAAAAAATATGTATCAAATGAAGATAGCTTTATAAATTATAACTATAATGATATCGGCTTATCTATTGGGCTTGGTATAAAATTTGGTTTAACTAAAAATCAATTAGATTTTGGATTAAATCTGATCAATAGATCTGATTCAATTAATAATGATAGACTTATTTCTAATTTTAATATAGGACTTACTATAGGAGACATATGGTTTGTTAAACGGAGGGCTAAAAAATAATGACCATTTTTTATAATAAAATACAATATAATTTGAAAATATTTTCTTTTTTCTTTCTTATTTTATTAAGCATGATGTGTGTACCACCATCAGATAATTTAGAATCAGATAATAATGAAAAAGAACAAGCATATTGGGATTCAGTTCGCGCAGTTATGTGTCCTAGAAAAATGAGTAGTGCTGCTGAATATTATAAAAATCGAGATTGGGAATCTACTGTTAGAATTTATGGTGATATTGTTAAATATAGATGCGATCAAGATGATCCTGAAGAAGTATATCAATACTATGCGATTGCTTTTGAGTATTTAGGAAGATTTGATAGTTCTGAATATGTACTATTAAAAGGATTGCAACTTTTACCGGATAATGTAAATCTCCGTAAACGTTTGGCGTATTCATATAAAAAACAGGGTAAGCTTGATCAAGAAATAATGGAATATAGTCGTTTGTCCGATCTGATACCTGAAGATGTATCTGTTAAGACAGAATTAGCAAAATTATATGGAGAGCAAGGTCTCTATGATGATCAAATTGATATATTAAGACAAATATTAGATATGGATCCAAATAATGAAAATGCTCAAGGTGATATAGCTAGAGTATATGAGTTAACCGGAAGAGATCCTCTTCAAATTTATGGAGAACGATTTAGAAATAACCCAGACAATGTTTCTTATGGATTAGATTTTGCTGAACGTTTGTTAAATGCCGATAGACCAGAAGATGCAATTGATGTATTAAAGCAGGTTATTATTCAGGATAAAACTAGCAAAGTTGCTTACCGCAAATTAGGCTTGGCTTATGATAGAGCAGCCATTTACAATGAAGCATCTAATGCCTATGAAGAATTACATGCATTAGACCCTAGAGATTATAAGGTCGCAATTCAAGTATCAGATGTAAATATTGCTGATGGTAATTATGGGAAAGCAATGCGATGGGCTGAAAAAGCAATTACATCATCTAAAACAGGAGAAGCTTATGGTCAACGAGGAAATGTTTACTATAAAGCTTTTCAAGAATGTAGATCTGCAGATATTTCTATTGATGATAGGATAATCGCATCCTTAGCTCATCAAAGTTTCAAGCTAGCTGAGCAGAATGATTATCGTAGATTTCATAATTCCCTTTTATGGTTGGAAGAGAATGAAGTTTTATTTGGTCGCTCTCAATGGTTTATGCTTGATGCCAATAAGAAAAAACAGGGTTATATAAAGCCAGATGAAGAATGTTATAATTGGGTAGAAAAAAAATTAGAAAAAGATCCTAGCTGGTAAAATATGATCTATCATGACTAATACACCTCTTAAAAGCTCAGATCCTGAACTTTTTAATATTTTATTTAATGAAATTATAAGAGAGGATACAACTCTCGAACTTATTGCATCAGAAAATTTTGTTAGTTATCCAGTCTTAGAGATGGCTGGAGGTGTAATGACTAATAAATATGCAGAAGGATATCCTGGAAATCGTTACTATGGTGGTTGTGAGTTTGTTGATCAGGCAGAAAATTTAGCGAAAGAAAGAGCAAATAGGTTATTTGGTGTAGAATACTCAAATGTTCAGCCACATTCTGGTTCACAGGCTAATATGGCTGTTTTAATGACATTTCTAAAGCCTGGCGATACGATTTTAGGACTTGACTTAGCACATGGAGGCCATCTTACTCATGGTAGTAAAGTAAATTTTTCAGGAAAATTATATAATTCAATCTTTTATCAGGTTGATAAAACTACTGGATTAGTTGATTTTGATGAAGTTATTAAATTGGCACGGGAACACAAGCCTAAATTAATTATTTGTGGAGGATCTGCGTATCCTCGGTTTATAGAGTTTCAAGATTTTAAGCAAATAGCAGATGATGTAGGTGCCTATTTGATGGCAGATATTGCACATCCATCTGGATTAGTTGCAGCTGGTATCCACCCGTCTCCGGTCCCTTTTTGCAATGTTATTACAACAACTACTCACAAAACTCTACGGGGACCTCGTGGAGGCATGATTATGATGGGAAAGGATGATCTAAATCCTTGGAATATTATTGCCCCAAAATCTGGTAGAGTTAAGAACATATCAGAGCTTTTAGATAATTCAGTAATGCCTGGAGTTCAAGGAGGACCATTAATGCATATCATTGCAGCAAAAGCTGTAGCGTTTGGTGAAGCGTTGCGTCCTGAATTTAAGGTGTACGCACAACAAATTGTTGATAATGCAATATCCATGGCTGATGAATTTATTGCACGAGACTATCAACTAATATCAGGTGGAACAGATACGCATGTCATTTTAATTGATTTAACAAATAAAAACATCACTGGAAAAGCTGCAGAAAAGTCTTTAGAAAAGGCAGGAATAACAGTTAATAAAAATATGATTCCCTTTGATAAAAAAAGCCCATTTGTTACAAGCGGTATTAGAATTGGTACTCCAGCAATAACTACTAGAGGAATGAAACAAGATGATATGAAAAGAATTGTTTCTTTAATAGATACAGTAATTATAAATAATAATGATGACCAAAAAATTTCTTATGTGAAAGCTGAAGTAAATGAATTATGCAAATTTTTTCCTTTATACCCAGAATTGCAAGATCAAAACTGATAGAGAATAAATTATTATCAGTTATTAAAATAAATACTGATAATATTTTTTCTTTAATCATTATTGTATCTTGTATTTTTAATCAGTCTTGTTCAACAGCATCAATTCTTAGGACCACCCCCAAAACAGTTGAATCATTTATGATGAAGAGATCGAATGCTATACTGAATAAGGACTATTCAAAAATATCGTCTGATAAATTATTAAAACATTCGATAGTTTTAACGATGACTGGATTTGGTTTTGTTATGGAAAATGCGGAAAAGACACTAGATGAGGACTATCAAAATGGTCTTAAGTTATACAAAGATGCAAATAAGTATTTTGAAAAAGCAGTATTTTTGGGTAATAGATACTTAATAAAAAAATATCCAACTTTTGATGATTGGTTAACAAAAAAGAATTATAATGATATAGAATTTATCAAAGAAGATGTCGAAGCTTTATATTGGTTGGCAGCAGCATATGGTGGTGCAGTAAGTTCTAGTAGAGGAGAACCTCAATGGGTCATCCATTTACCAAAAGTAGGACAATTGATTGAAAAAGCACTCGAATTGAACCCAACATGGAATTATGGATCACTGTACTCGGTAATGATATCATATGCTACTACCTTGTCAGACACTCCTGAAAGAGATTGGGATATGGATGGATATGTAGGTGGATATAATCGCTTTGGAAAAGAAACCACGATTAATGGTTTTTATAATATGAAAGGCGTGAGAGAAAGTGAATATATTGGAGCGAATATTTCTACCAATTATTACAAATTAGCTTTAAAAGCATCCAATGGTATGGATTTAAGTCCACATGTAAGCTATGCCGAGAATGTTTTAGTCCTAAAGCAAAATCGCTTAGAATTTGTTCAGTTACTTGATTTAGTGATAAAATCAAATAAAAAAGGAATAAAAGAATTGGAATTAGGTAATTATATGGCTAAACAAAGAGCGCAATGGTTACTAAATAGAACAGAGGAGTTGTTTTATTAGATGAAGAAAATAGTATTTTTTATTGCATGTATTTGTATATGCAATCTATCAGCAAAAAAAATAATTATTAAGATGGCTAGTTTGGCCCCTGAGGGAACCGTCTACCACGGAATGCTCATAGAAATGGGTCAACAATGGAAAAAAGCCACAAACGGAGAAGTTATTCTACGTGTGTATCCAGGTGGAATCATTGGTGATGAGCGAGATATGATAAGAAAAATAAGATTAGGACAATTTCATGCTGCAGCTGTTTCCACAGAGGGCTTACATGAAATTAATCCTGATGTTTATGTCTTTTCTTTACCTCTAGTATATGACAACTATGATGATGTGGAATGGATGAGGTCTCAAATGGATGATAGGATACGTACAGGTATGACAAAAAATGGTTTTGAGTTATTAACATGGGCAGATGTTGGCTGGGTTCATCATTTTTCAACTGAACCTGTTATATATCCTGACGATTTAAAAAAATTAAAGATGTTTGTATGGGCTGGTGGATATAAAGCTGCTGAATTATGGAAGAAAGGTGGTTTTCAGCCAGTTCCATTAGCCTCAACAGATATTATGCCAGGATTACAGACTGGCTTAATCCAATCAGCACCAACGGTACCTATTTTTGCATTATCTCAACAGTTGTTTGGAATAGCTAATTATATGCTTGATATGAAATGGGGTTTATTAACTGGCGCATTGATTGTTGATTCTAAAACATGGAATAGAATAAAACCCGAATATCAAAAGGAGATGGTCTCGATAGCAAAACGAATTATTGACTCCAAAAAAGATATAATTAGAGATGGTGGAGAAGCAGCTATATCTGCAATGGAAGAATATGGCCTAAAAGTTCATCGCCAAACACCAGATGAATTGAAGTCTTGGAAAGATTTCGTGGGTTCTTGGGAAGATGAAATTCGAGGCGGATATATTCCTGTTGAATTATATGATACCGTACAAGAAATAATGAGTAGAAAACCTGAATAAATTATTTATTTATATATAAATGAAAGTAAGGGAATATATAAATCGGTTTGAAAATGCATTAACTATTTGTGTATTTAGTATTCTTACAATTTTTCCTGCTATAGAAATTTTTACAAGAATATTGGGAAGACCTGGTGTCCCAGCTTCGCCTATTTTGGTTCAGCATATGACACTATGGATAGGATTTATTGGTGCTGTATTAGCAACAAGGCAAAATAAACTTCTTTCATTAACAAGAGTTCCATTATTTTCATCGGACAAAGTATTTAATAATGGTCGCTGGATAGCAAAAAATATATCTTTTGTCATTATTGGTGCGTTGTTTTGGGGAAGCATTAGCTTGGTAATGATTGAATATAATTATCCAATACAAATATCTCCTGGCGTATATCGTTGGTTTATTCAATTAATTATGCCTGCAGGATTCTTACTAATAGCATTTCAAATATTTTTAAAGAGCTCTAAAGAGCATTTGTATCGATTATTAATGTTGATAATTGGGGTACTGTTTATCGTAATTGGTAATAATGATATATTTCGTGATAGCGTTTATTTTCTGTGGATCTCAATTGGATTTATATTGTTCTCGATGGTGTATGGGACTCCGATATTTATTGGTTTAGGTGGTCTAGCCGTTCTTTTCTTTTGGCACGATTATACTCCTATATCAGCTATCTCTGCCGAAACATATAGAATTGTAGTGTCTCCAACTTTACCTACGATTCCATTATTTACATTGGCGGGATATATTTTGGCTGAAAGTCGATCTTCTGAAAGAATATTTTATTTATTTAGAGCTGCATTTGGATGGATTCCAGGAGGGACACCTATTGTAATAGTTTTTCTTTGTGGTTTTTTTACTGCGTTAACAGGAGGATCTGGAGTGGCAATACTTGCTTTGGGAGGATTGCTTTTTCCATTATTAAAAAAAGAAGGATATTCTGAATTATTTTCTTTAGGTCTCATAACATTGGCAGGATCTCTTGGATTATTATTTCCTCCTAGCTTACCATTAATCATTTATGGCGTAACCGCTCGTGTTTCAATAAAGGATTTATTTATTGGTGGTCTTGTTCCTGGGATACTGATTGCACTTGTAATAGCAGCATATTCTATATTTCAAGGATATTCACAACATGTAGAACGTCAATCTTTCAATATTCAAAATATTATTAAGGAATTGAAAAGCAGTTTTTGGGAAGTAATTATTCCAATATTAATTCTATTTGGCGTGTTTGGTGGATATACTACACTAGTTGAAACTTCTGCTAGTTTAGTTATTTATGTACTATTAGTTGAAGTATTTGTTTATAAAGATTTGAAATTAAATGATATGCCGAGAATAGTTTTAGACTGCGCAACATTAATTGGAGGGGTTCTTATTATTCTAGGAGTAGCTATGGGCTTTACTAGCTATTTAGTTGATGCGCAGATACCAATGTTATTAATGGATTGGGTTGAACAAAATATTTCATCAAAATATGTCTTTTTACTGTTATTAAACATACTATTACTTGTTGTTGGGTGTTTAATGGATATTTTTTCTGCGATTATAATTATTGTACCTTTAATTACTCCATTGTTAAGTCTTTTTCCTGATATACATCCAGTGCATTTAGCAGTAATATTTATCGCAAATTTAGAATTAGGTTATTTAACGCCTCCTGTTGGTATGAATTTATTCTTATCCGCATATAGATTTGAGAAGGATATGCCGACAGTGTACAAGGCAACACTTCCATTTTTTCTATTGAGTGTACTAATAGTTTTGGCAATTACTTATATACCAATTATATCATTAGGCTTGCTAAAATTATTACAGTAGAATGGAAATTATAATTATATCATAGTATGTTGACTATATCACACTTATAAATTATATCTTGTTTGATTGTTAATTAGTTGGATATATTTATAGAAGTCAAAGGGATTTACATATCGATTATAAAAGTTAATTGTTTATAATAAGAAAGATGATTTCAGTATTTCTGAAATCGGGAGAATAAAATGAAACGTACAGCGTTTTTATATGTGCTGGTCCTTTTGATATTCTTAAAGCCTGTATCTGGGCAAAGTGAGGCTGGTGCCGTATTTCTATTAATTTCACCTGGTGCGCGTGCAGGTGGTATGGGTGAGGCTCAGGTTGCTGTTGCTAATGATGTATATGCAAGCTATTGGAACCCTGCAGGATTAGCATTCCTAGAAGGTTCTGAGTTGGCAATGATGCATGTAAATTGGTTACCAAACTTAGCTGATGATTTGTACTATGAGTTTTTAGCATTTCGTAAGCATTTTCCTTACTTAGGAACATTAGGTGGCCATGTTATTTACTTAAACCTTGGTGAGCAGATTCGTATGGGTGAGACACCCGATGATTATTTAGGTAAATTTACTAGCTATATGATGGCAGCCACTATTTCATATAGCGCTTTGTTATCAAAAAATTCATCGTTAGGTATAAATGCGAAAATTTCCTACCAACATTTGGTGGAATTAGGAGCAGGCAATGAACAAGGTAAGGGTACATCCACGGATTTTGGATTTGATATTGGTTATTTGAGAAAAGAGTTTTTAAATCCAAATCTTAATGTTGGTTTAACAATGACAAATATTGGTCCCAAGGTTTCGTTTATTGATCCCGCTCAGGCTGACCCGCAGCCTACAAACCTAACATTAGGTTTGAATTATGCTATTGTTAATAGCGAATTTAATAAGCTAAACATCGTTTATGATGTAGATAAGTTATTAGTTTCTTCATATCCAGCAATGGATTGGGATGGTGATGGATATATTGGCGGATATGATGAAGATGGACATTTATCTGATAAGAATGCTGATTATAATAAAAAAGGACAGCAGGAAACCGAACATACAGATCCAATATATCTTGCGATATTTACCTCTTGGGTAGATGATTGGTTGCTCGGAGGTAATATTGATATGGCTACACCTGGAAATGATCCTGATAGACAAATAGGTGGTTTTCGATGGGATGATATAAATGGAAATGGAGAAATTGATCCAGATGAAGGAGAAATGATTCCTACCAATTCCTCACCAAGTGAAGCTTCTTGGGGGGATTATAATGAATTTGGGCAAAAAGAAGTTGGAAGCGGTAAAAATAGAACGATTCAAAATGAACTTGATAAGTTGGTGCACAATATAGGTTTTGAATATTGGTATTCCAGTTATTTTGCTCTTCGTATGGGATATTTGTATGATAAGATTGGAAAAATAAATAACCCAACTTTTGGAGTTGGCCTTCGTTTTGCTGGTTATGGGTTTGATTTTGGATACACTTCAGGTAAGCCTGGTCATCCATTAGCAAATACTATGCGTTTTTCATTAAATATTGAATTTTAATATTCCACTATAAATAAAATAATATTAATGATTAGGATGCTATTAATCCTTGCTGCAGTTGTTACGATTGCATTGCCATCAACAAATAAAGCTGTCGGTTTTGTTAAAGTTGCAGCAATTCGCGTTTCATTTATAGTTGATGATAATCCAGGGACAACTGGAGATGGATCTTTTCTTTATAGTGCTCCTATTGATACATGTGGAAAATATACGATAGATCCAGTTCCACATAATCGGTCGTATTTCGAATCTCAATTGCGTGCAGTGTCGAATTATTTTACATCAGTATCATATAATAATTTTGGGATTGATATGGATAATTCAATGGTATTTCCAGCTGATGAAGAGGATAGCTATCTATTATCTAATGAAATGAGCTACTATCATCCTTTTAATGAAGATGAGATTCATGATGAGAGGGTTACAGAGCTTTTTAGGGATGCTGTTCAGATTGCATATAATATAGATAGCATAAACTTTTCTTTATACGATCATATAGTAGTATTCCATGCGGGTATTGGACAAGATTTTTCATTACCATTTTTAGATCCAACACCTGAGGATATACCGTCTACTTTTGTTGATCAAGAAATGTTAGATATGTATACAGGAGGGCCTCTAGAGTTTCCAAATACACTAATCAGTCAGGGAATAGTACTCCCAGAAACTCAAAATCACTTATTTTTTGAAGAGTCTGACAATATTTTTTTAAATGCAGAGGAACCTTGTGATTACCAATATGCTTTAACAGGAACGTTTGCATTAATGTTTGGCTTTGCAATTGGTCTTCCACCACTTTGGGACACAGAAACAGGGCAAAGTGGAATTGGAATATTTGGATTAATGGATCAAGGGTCAAATAATGGTCGTGGTCTAATTCCATCTCCACCAGATGCATGGACAAGAACATACGCAGGGTGGGAGATCCCGGTTCGAATCACACCTTCTGCGTCTATAAATCTACCTAGTAGATCTGAAAATAATATTCTAGAAATACCTATTAATAACAATGAATATTTTTTAATAGAAAATCGAACGAATTGGTATCGGGATAACATGTACATCGATTCCACAAGATATATTATCTACCAAGAGTCTCAAAGATACCCTCCATTTATTGAAATTCTATTTGATTCTGTGCTAATTGATCGAGATGAAAATGGGGTAGTTACTAATATATATGATTATGATTTAGGGTTGCCTTCTAGTGGTATGCTAATCTGGCATATTGATGAAGAAACTATAAATGATGGCATCAATAATTACTCTATTAATAATGATCGTTTAAACCGAGGGGTCGATTTAGAGGAGTCAGATGGAGCGCAAGATATAGGGTTTCCATCTATTTTCTTATTTTCAGATCCTTCAGCTGGATATTTTGGAGATATGTGGTTTATGGGAAATCCTGAATACGAACGATCTAATCCGAATATGGATGGCTTATCTCCTGAATTTAGTCATTTTACATATCCATCAACTGTATCTAATACAGGATCAGCATCTTTCCTAACGATCGATAATATTGGATATCAATCAGATACAATGAGCTTTAATGTTTATAATTCAGCCTTGGCTAATGGCTTTCCAGACAGCTCTCTACATATTAGAATGGTTTTTGATATAGATGATGATGGGATAATGGATGTTATAGGCGGGAAAAACAATCTATGGATTGGTCAGGAAAATAATATTGAAGATAGGGTGTATTTTTATTCTAGCTATAATAGTATATACGATATATCTATTGGTACATTTAATAATACAAACCAACTGATCGTTTTTGAAAGAGATAGTATAGCATCATATGTTAACTATTATATAAAAAATTCAGGTTTAGATGGTCTAGAGCATGTTTTTTTAGATACTATAAATTTACTAGATGCAGTTTTTGTGAACAATAATCTAAACAATTACAATTATAAAGATTTAACTAATAGCTTCTTTAATACAGCATATGTGCAAAATAATGATGAATCGATAGATAGCATTACGCAGATACCATTGCTATCATTAACGGACCTGGATCTAGATGGCGAATCAGAATATATATTAATCAAGAATTATGATATCAATAACACATCTTCTCATATTGGGAAATTAGAAGCCAGATATATGAATAATAATGTTATGGTAAGCGGTTTCCCGGTTGATTCTATTTCCAATCAACATCCTGCGCTACTTAAAAATATTTATGGTGATGAGCATCCAGAAATTGTTGTTCAAAATATAGATGGTGAGATTATAATAATTAATTGGAAAGGTGAAATAGAATATTATTTAGTAGAAAATGGATCCTTGGTTTGTTTAGCTGAATATCAAGATAAGAATGCAATAATTACGGAATCATCAATTTGGCTATTTAATGATGTAAGTGATAATAGAGGAAATCAATGGATTGCAAAAAACCATGATTTTGGTAATACCAGAACTCTTAGACTAGATATTCCAAAACAAGCACATCAAACTGGATTAATTGATAGAAGTAAAACGTACGCCTATCCAAATCCAGCTTATGATGATCAAGTAAACTTTAGAATTGCAATTGAGTCAGCAGAAAAGATAGATATCATGATTTATGATTTAGCTGGATACTTTGTTCATAAGATAAATTTTATAACCAATGTAATGGGAATAATCGAAGAAAAAGTTTGGCAAGTTGATCAAGTTGAGGCCGGTGTTTATTTTGCAAATATAACCGCATGGAATGGAAATAATTCTGAGACAGAAATCCTTAAAGTGGTGGTTATCCATTGATAATTATGCCTATTAGAAAACTTCTTTTTATATCCTTAGTTAGTATTATTTATTGTCAAGGATACTATAATCATCCAGAAATTAACTGGAGAACCTTTGAAACAGATAATTTTCAAATTCATTTTTATGAATCAACGGAAGGAACTGCTAGGGAGGGCGCTTTTGTTGCTGAAAAGATTTATCCGTTTATTACCAATCTTTATAAGTTTAAGCCAAAGGAAAAGACAGATATTATTTTTATAGATACGGATGATATATCAAATGGTGCAGCGTATTATTATGATAATAAGATTATTATTTGGGCTTCCCCTATGGATTTTGAATTAAGAGGTAGTCACCGTTGGTTACAAAATGTAATTACTCACGAGTTTGCTCATATCGTATCTTTGCAGAAATCAATGAAAGCTGGTCTACGCTTTCCTGGTGCTTATGTACAATGGTTAGGGTACGAAGATGAAAAACGTAAAGATGTGCTGTATGGATATCCAAATAGACTGGCAAGCTATGCCATACCTGGAACTGTTATACCTCCCTGGTTAGCTGAAGGAACTGCGCAATTTATGTATGATAACGCTGATTGGGATAATTGGGATACGCATAGAGATATGATTCTCCGCGATAGAGCTATAAATAATAACTTACTTTCTTTTACTGAGATGAATACGTTTGGAAAAAGTGGAATTGGTAACGAATCAACGTATAACTCTGGATATAAACTATGTCGATTTATCGCTTTATCATATGGATCAGATAAATTAAAAGAGATTCTCATTAATTTATCATCACCTCTACAGTTTTCTGTAAATAATGCTATTAAAAAAGCTATTGGTATTACAGGGTATGAATTATATGAAGAGTATAAAAAAAGCTTATCCGATGGATATCAATTATTAACTAATAACATTAAATCAAATATTTCAAAACCTAATATTATTTCAGATAAAGGGACTGCTAATATGCATCCAACTTGGTCTCCGGATGGAACTACTATTGCATTTATTTCCAATGCAGATAATGATTTTTTCAGTCAAACTGATTTATTTATTTATGATAAAAACAAAAACAAAGCAGAAAATATTCAAAAAAATGTTATTTCTTCACCATCTTGGAATTCAAATGGTTCTGTTATCTACTATTCAAAAAGAGCAAAA
The DNA here is from genome assembly GCA_964442015.1 of uncultured bacterium. GTDB lineage: Bacteria > Fidelibacterota > Marinisomatia > Marinisomatales > TCS55. The sequence goes on along the minus strand of CAYTYA010000009.1, from coordinate 2,998 downwards.
TATCCAAATAAGTATGGTTCAAAATATTTTGATATATATGAATACCATATTGACGAGAAAAAAGAAAATAGATTAACGATTGATTCGAGGGGTTTTTCTCCCTGTTATATATCGTCAGATAGTTTATTAGCGTATTTAGCAACATATGACGGTGGGCAAAACATTTATTTGATTGATCTCATTTCTCGTAAAACACAGAAAATAACAAACTTTTCTGATCGTCGAATGATTAGCAATTTATCATATGATGAGCAAAATAACAGATTGATGTTTGATGTGACCCGAAATCATTTTCGTGATATTTCATATTTATCTTTCCAAGATAGTGTAATTGGATATCTTTTTGAGAATAAAGAGTGGGATGAGAGAGATATTGATATTTCATCTGGGAAAATTATCTATTCCGATGATAGGTCTGGAGTATTCAACTTATATATGATTGATGAAGAATCTAACAAAGGCGGCTACATAACGAATGTGATGGGCGGAGCTTTTATGCCTGATATAAATCAGTTCGGACAAGTCGTTTATAGTCATTATGAAAATGGATCATATAAAATAGCATTAGTAGATACAATAGAATCTTTCGATCAATCACAAGTTGGTTATGACCCTGACTATTGGCAAAGAAATGTAGATTTAACATCCCCTATGACAGAACAAATATCGACAACTGATAAGATATATCAGGATGATTTTACTAATATGTTTATCAGTCCAAAAGTTATGCTGGATTATAATTCATTAAAGCTTGGCTGGTATTTTTATTCAAATGAAATAATAGATCGGTTAAATATATTTGGAGGAGCTTCTGTTAACTCTTCCAAAGATTTAGATTTATTTTATATTTTTGAATTTAGAAGGTTTTTTCCAACAGTATTTGCAGAAGTATACTATCTAACCAGAAATATACAAGAACAAAATAAGTATTCTGTCTATTCATTAGATGACCGTCTTCGTTTTCGTCTTACTCAATTTGATTTTGGATTAAGATTTCCATTGTTTGGATTAGGAAAAATAGAACTTTTTTCCTCTTGGCAGCAATATCGAGCGTTTATTAAAGAGAAAGTTTTGGATATTTCTGGATTAGAAGCAGGATTAGCGTATGATTATTATAAAGGATTAATAAGTGGAGTGAGACTATCACTGAATGGAGTAAAACGTTTGATAGATAGCAATATTAATCCATCAAGCGGGTTCAAGTTAGAAGCAAGTATATTGTATGAGAAAAATGATTTTATTGAAGGATTAGATCTTTCAGATGCAGGTACCTTGTTACCTAATTATTCTAATAATAATCTTTGGCGTATTAAGCAGTCAAGTTCATTGCACCTCACTATTCCTAAAACAAATCGTATAACCATAAATCTCGAATCAATAACGGGCATGATAACAAATACAGAGGCGGATTCTTTTTTTAATTTCTTCGCCGGTGGGATGAATGGATTAAAAGGATATCCATTTTATAGTATTGAAGGAAATACAATGGCATTATTTTCCTCAACACTTCGTTTTCCTCTATTCAGAGAAAAACATATTCCATTAGGATGGATAATCATTCAGAATAGCACCCTAGGGATAATTAGTCAAACTGGGGATGCATGGGATAGCAAAACTGAGAATCCTGATTGGAAATATTCAGCAGGAATTGAACTTAGGATAAGTGGTTTTTCCTTTTATAATTTCCCAACTGCAATTGGATTAGAATTTCATCGAGGTTTTGATACATTTGAGAGAATAATTGAAAATAATATGCTAACTTATGGCAACGACGAGCGCTTTTATCTAACCCTTTTATTTGGATTTTGATACTATGAGAACTATACTAGTATTTGTATTAGCTGTACAATTTGTAAGCGCCAATGATTTATATAATCTGGATGATAGGTTTCTTTCCAATTATTATTTTTTCCAGGATTCAATTGAAAATGAAATTATTAATCAGAATCAAACTGATGATACCTTGATAGTATATCCAGCGAAACCCATGCTATATTCATTGATTTTTCCAGGTTTAGGACAATGGTATAATAAATCTCCATTATGGAAAATTGGTTTGTTTTCTGGTATTGAGGTAGTGTCAATATTAAGTGGAATGCAGTGGGTAAAAAAAGCAGATGATATAAGAGTTAAATATGAGTTATTTGCAGATGATAATTGGGATTTAGAAACATGGGTATATAATACTTTAAGCACTCCCATCGGTAATTATGCTGATGTTCATATTAAGGGAACACATAAATTGACATTAAAATTATCTGGTGCTCTCGCTGAACAATTTGGAACATTTGTGCCATCAGATTCATTAGATGATAATGCACATTGGGTCTATAGTGGAGAAGTGACTGTATTAAGAGATAGAGACTTTTATGAAAATATAGGAAAATACGATCAATTTGTAGGGGGTTGGACTGATTGTTATGATCAAAATAATGCCCAGAAGTGGTTTGAAGTATATAAAGATGTTGGTGATAGTGTTGAAACGATTATAACAACTCCCAACAAGGAAGATTATGTATCAAAAAGGGCAGACTCAAATGATTATTTGAATATGGCTAAATTTGCTATCAGTGCAATGATGTTTAATCATGTTGTAAGCGCAATGGATGCTGTTTGGTCTACTCAAAATAGAAATAGACCATCAAAACCCAAAGAAGTAAAAACCGATATTGGTCTATTGTATGATAAATACTCTAAATATGGGATAGGAGGGCTTTCAATATCTTTATATTGGTAAAAAAATATTCTTTTATGGTCAAAATCATGATATTGATTTTATTTTCAATGAGATGTGCTTCGTTTAAATCGAATGAGCTTGTAGATATTGATGTTCAATTTGAAAAAGCCAAGATCCTTCTTGATAAAAAGAAATATTTACGAGCTCAAGAAGAATTCAATGATCTTGTAATAAGAGGAACACATTCAGATCTTGGTGATGATTCCCAATTCTATCTTGCTGAATCATATTTCTTAAATAAAGAATATCTTTTAGCTGTTG
>CAYTYA010000008.1:0-41261 GCA_964442015.1 uncultured bacterium | reverse complement strand
TTCAAGAGAAATGGGTGTGTTAGTTTCCTATCGTAATGCAATCATGTATTATGTACTTATGCCAAATATATGGTGGCTTGCAATGGTAACATATTTTGGATTATATCAAGAAATGATTTTGGCGATCATATTAAAACAGATTATTGTTACTGGTGCACATAGTGAAGCAAGGTGGGATTCATTTTTGTATAAGTATAAATCTTTGCATCCAATTGCTTGGGTTATTGAACGAGTGATTTCCACGCCAGCAACTCATTTTGCACACCATGGAAAAACTGCAGATGATGGAATTAGTAATCCTGATGGAAACTTTAGTAATATGTTTTTTCTTTGGGACGTAATATTTGGTACAGCGAGAATTACTAGAAAATATCCTACGGTATATGGCATACCAGATGACCCAGATGATGATTGGAAATCTCATTTGTACTATCCATTTATTAAATCAAATAAAGCTGATAGTGAAATCGCCGTATAGATAGAACAATTATATGGATTTAATAATTAATAATCTTAAAGAAGCAATCGTACAGACCAAAAGTCAATTAAAACAACATCTTCCCGATCTTAAGGGAATCTTTAAGGATGTAGAAAGTTATATAGCAGAGGAAGTTTCCATAATTGAAACCTTAATTAATGAAGGAAAGTCGGTAATTCCTGAGATTTCATATGAAAATATTGATGCAGAAAACATTGATATAGAGACCATTGATCTTGTTAAAAAAAGAGGATGTGTTATCATTAGAAACGTATTTTCAAAATCTTTGATCAATGAATGGAATGAAGATCTTGGTAAATATATCACAGAAAATGGTTATTATGAACAATGCCAAGATAAAGCTCATTTAGACCAGTATTTTAGTTCATTGCAATCATCCAAACCGCAGGTGTTTGGAATATATTGGTCGCAACCACAAGTCAAAGCTCGCCAAGATAAGGCGATGGCTAAGACCAAAGCATGGTTAAATAATTTGTGGGTATATGAAAAGAATGGTAATATCGTTTTTGATCCAAATAAGGAATGCACGTATGCCGATAGAATTCGTAGGCGTGAGCCAGGAGACAGCACATTTGGATTATCACCACATTCTGATGCAGGCTCTGTTGAGCGATGGATAGATAAAGGATATCAAAAAGTATACCGTCATATTTTTAGTGGAAATTGGAATAATTATGACCCTTTTGATGCCTCTTTTCGCACAGAAATAAGTGAAATTCCTTCTCCAGCTGTAAGTCATGTTTTTCGTACCTTTCAAGGATGGACAGCATTAACGGAGCAAGGTCAAAATGATGGTACATTACAATTAATTCCTATTGCAAAGAATATAGTATATATTTTATATCGTGCCTTATTAGATGATGTGCCTGAAGATTCACTTTGCGGCGCATTACCTGGAAGAGCTCTAAATACTTCTTCTGAATGGCATGCATTATCGTTAAAAGCACTTACATCCATTCCATTATTGCGCCCCGGAGATACAGTCTGGTGGCACCCAGATATTACCCATGCAGTGGAAGATATTCATATAGGAGAAAATTATAGTAATGTCATGTATATTGGATCTTCTCCATTATGCAAAAAAAATAGTGATTATTTAACTATTCAAGGGGATCGTTTTCTACAAGGAAAAAGCGCCCCAGACTTCTCTAACGAAAATTATGAAATAAATTATCTGAATAGGGCTACGATGGACGATTTATCGGATCTAGGTAAAAAACAAATGGGTTTTACTCCCTGGTAAGTTTATAGCTATTATACATAATTATATAATCAGATTATTTCTAGTTTTTTTTATTCTATCTTTTTTTGGGTGTGGTGAAAAAAAACAGCCTATCCATGCTGGAGTTGCCGTAATGAATATTACTCCACCACTAGAATTAAATCCAATACTTGGAGGCTATGGAGATCGGATGAGTCAACCAGCTAAAGGTGTCCATGATGATATTTATGCCAAGGCAATTGTATTCAAGGAACATGATAAAACCTATGCGCTTATAACTGCAGATATGCAATCATTTCCACCTTATTTTAAATCGCAACTTGTAAAGACATTGCAAGAATTTGGTTGGAATAATAATAATATAATACTATTACCAAGCCACTCACACTCCAGTATAGAAATGATGTCTTTGCATAGTAAGAATAATTTAAATATCCCACAGATTGGTATTTACAATAATAATGTTCTTATGTTGACCATTCAGAAAATTAAAAGTGTAATTTTAGAAGCACAGAAAAACTTGCAGCCAGTCACCATTGGCACATCCAGAAAACAACTCAATGGTTGGAATAGGAATCGAAGAAAAGGAAACAATTTCGTTGATAATGATCTTACCATTACAAGAATCGATCGAATGGATCAATCGCCATTAGCAATTTTGATTAATTGGACAGCACATCCAACGTTTATGGGTCCAGAAGATATGGAGTTTTCAGGAGGATGGCCTGGTCACTTACAGCGTACTATTGAGGATCTATCTCAGTCCAATACAACTGTATTTTATTATAATGGATCAGAAGGAGATCAAAGTCCCATACCACGTTTACATGATGCTAATAATTGGGATCAAGCCAAATCGTATGGTACCGATTTAGGTTCTTTATCATGGGAGTTGGCTCAAAATATTCAAACAAACCCCATATTTACTTTTGATTACCATTATTTTGATATAGCATTACCTCCACGTAGTTGGCATCCTACCTTCATGATGACAGGTGGTAAGGAATATGGAATTAATAGCGAGCAAGCTGATTATATAATCAATCTATTATTCCCAGATAGCACATCAAGTACTTTTCTTTCTATCGGAGATTTATTGATTGTTGGAGTTCCTGGAGAAATGACGGCTGAATTAGGAAAAGAGATTAAAGATCAACTATGTGAAATAACGAATATTGAATTTGTTACTATTGGTGGACTAGCAAATGAATGGATTAGTTATATGTTATCTGAGGAAGAATATGAAAAAGGAGGGTATGAAACGAGTGTCAGTTTTTATGGGCCAACACTTGGACCTTTGATTGTAAATAACATAATTGAAAATTCAGAACTATTGATAAAGAATTAAGAACATAATTATTTTTCGTATAAGATTGTAATTTCAATATAATATGATTAATCAAATGATTCAAAAATGAATTCAAAATATTCAAATATTATTCAATATCACTATTCTATGTCTCGAATGGTAATTTTTTTTCTATTCATTATTATCCTTATTCCGGAGGGATTATTTGCTAAGAAAAAACCTTTTAAAGGTAAAGACAGATATAACCGTCAAATATCGGAAGGGATTGAAAATAATGGAGATACGCTTACTGTCACATATATAGCATTTCATCCCTTTCAAATTGATACGACAAAAATGGCCATTAATAAGATTGCGGGCCGGTTAACAAAACAAGAGATAGATATTTTTAAGAATTTTGCTGATGTATATAAGTTTGCTGATGAAGGACCAAAAGAAGAACTATATGTAGTACAAGGTAGTCAGATTGATAGCATATTTTATGATGGGCTTTTTGGATTTAAGAAAATTGTTATTCCATCAGATGCAAACAAAAAATTTAGCCATTATTATGAGAAAGGCTTAAAAGAGGGGGAGTGGACAGAGTGGTTTGTTGATGAATCACCTAGAGAGATTTACCATTATAAAAAAGATTTATTAGAGGGATCTTATGCTATTTATGATTCTGCTAGCGCACAGAAGATTATTGAAAAAATGTATAAAAAGGATTTATTACATGGTATATGGAAGGAATGGTATTTAGATAATACGTTAAAGCTTGAGTATACATACAAAAACGACAATCTTGATGGAGTGAGTATTGATTATGATTCTACAGGTAAAAAAGATTCGGAAAAAATGTATAAAGATGGATTAAAAGATGGTGAATGGAATTTTTATAATGATGATGTAGTTCTAGTGCGAGTAGAAGTATATAATGATGATTTGAAAGATGGACTTTGGTATACAAAAGATTTGGAAACAAGAGATATTCATTATGAGGAATACAGAGAAGATAAATTTATTGTTCGATATACGGAACACTACTATCCGAATTTTCAGTTGATGGAAAAATATGCGTACAAGGATAGTCTTCCACATGGAAAATGGATCGGTTATTTCAAAAATGGTGAGACGAAACATGTTAAAAGATTTGAAGATGGAAAAAAAGAAGGAAAGTGGCAATACTATACAGAGTTAGGTGATGTACATACGTTAGAATTATATGAAAATGATAAACGGAATGGGGAGTGGTATAAAAAGGTTGATGCGAATGATGTACATTATCAGTTTTGGGATATGGACTCATTAATTTCAGAATATGCAGATTTGCATTATCCCAATGGACAATTGAAAGAAAAAATTTCGTATAAAGACGGGTTAAAGGAAGGAAAATTTACAGGTTATTTTCAAAACGGCGCGAAGAAATACGTAAAACGTTATGAGGATGATGTGCCAGCAGGAAAATGGCAATATTATACAATGGCAGGAAAAACAAATGCGGAAGAGATTTATGTTGATGGGAAACGTGATGACGAGTGGTATCGATTAGAGCAAAATGGAGATGTGTATTATCAGTTTTGGGACATGGACTCATTAATCTCGGAATATGCAGATTTGCATTATCCCAATGGACAATTGATAGAGAAAATATCCTATAAAGAAGGTTTAAAGGATGGAAAATTCACTGGTTATTATGAAAGCGGAGAAACAAAGTATAAGAAAAAATACACAGAAGATAAACCAGATGGAAAATGGCAGTTTTATACTGCAGGAGGAGATAAAAATGAAGTGCAAATATATGCAGAGGGAAAGAAGGTTGAAGAATGGTACCGTATAGATGAAAAAGGAGACACATATTATCAATATTGGGATCAAGATTCCCTCATTTCTGAGTATGCAGACTTGCATTATTCTAATGGACAATTGATAGAGAAAATATCGTATAAAAAAGGGTTAAGGGATGGAAAGTTCACTGGTTACTACCCTTCAGGTAAAGTGGAATATGTAAAACGGTATGAAGAGGATAAGCCTATGGGAGTGTGGAAATTTGTTAAAGAAGACGGCACAACAAAAAAAATAGAACGTTATGAAATGGGAAAAAAGAATGAAGAATGGATCACCTATGAAGAAAATGGAGATGTTTATTATCAATATTGGGATCAAGATTCTCTTGTTTCTGAATATGCGGACTTACATTATCCAAATGGACAATTGATTGAAAAAATTTCGTATAAAGAAGGACGGAAAAATGGAAAGTTTACTGGTTATTATGAAAGTGGTCAAACGAAGTATATACGTACATATAAAGATGATAAGTTAGAAGGGAAATATGCTGATTATACAGAGGCAGGACAAATATTACTAAAGCAGTCATATGCTAATGATTTACTGGATGGGGCGTCAAAGGAATGGTATTTAAATGGCAAAGTAAAAGTGAAAACCTCATACACTGCAGGAAAGTTAAATGGTGGTTTTATGTCCTATGATAGTCTAGGACGAAAAGAAACCAAGGGAGAATATGAAATGGGGTTAAAGACTGGCGATTGGTTAACATGGTATCCTAGCGGTAAGAAGAAAGAACGATTAAGTTATTTTAATGGAAAAGCAAATGGTATGTATTCACTTTGGGATGAAGAAGGAAGAATTATTAAAGAAGGGGAATACGCAAATGACCTCAAACATGGTGTCTGGATCACATTTGATCCAGATTTAAAAAGACAAGAATCATATGAGTACTATGATATGGGTGTGGCAAAATTAAAATACTTTTTTAAATACTATGATAATGGCAATATAATGGAAGAACCGTCTTTTACAGAATATTTTCGTGATGGGGAATGGAGACAGTTATTTGATAATAAGCGCTTGCAATACCTCACTACATACAAAATGGGAAAAAAGTATGGTTTGTATGAAGAATGGACGATTAAAAAAGAATTAATTCAAAGAGGTTACTATGAAAATGATCTAATGTCTGCATTATGGACGTATGCGAAAAATGATTCAGTAATAAAGTATGAAGTATACGATGCAGACTCTATAATTGATGGTTTCATTTATGAATATTATGAGAATGATCAGAGTAAAGCTGATGCAGTATTTTTAGAAAATGGGAAGCGTGATCAAAAGTGGTATACATATTTTGAAGAAGGGAAGGATTCAACAATATCAGTATATGATGGAGGAAAGAAGACAGGAACCTGGTATGTGCATTATGATTCTACTTTTGAAGTATCTATAGAGACGAATTATGAAAATAATTTAAAACATGGTGATTATAAAGAATGGTATATTGATGAGAGCCCAATGATTGAAGGTTATTATGAATATGGCAAAAAACATTTGCTGTGGGCATTTTGGGATGAAAGAGGTTATCAAAGATTTGAAGAGTGGCGAATGGGGGTATTATATGATACATTTGAATACGAATACTATGAAAATGGACAATTAAAGGAAGAGCCCAGTTATAAAAATAGAAAAAAACATGGACAATGGTTCCGATATTTTCCGGATGGTGAAATTAGCGGAGTGCGTGAATTTGCGAATGGGAAACGTGTAGGAGAATGGGTAGATTATTATCGTAAAGATGAAATTGCTTTTCAAGGTATATACAAGGATGATAAAAAAGATGGTCCTTGGATTTGGTATTATATGAACAGAGGAGAACCAGGCGAAGAAGGGAATATAATGAGCGAAGTTGAGTTTAATAATGGAGAATTAATTTCTGAAAAGTGCTATAAACGTGAAGATAGCGAGGAAATTGACTGTAAGGAGATATTTGGTGAAAATGATTATCGCTTTGCTGAAAAAAAATAATCATGGATCGTAGAAAATTTATTTCAACAGCTCTTCTTGCACCATTTGCTGGTTCTTTATTACAAACATGTGGGAAAATAAATATGAATTCTAATTATAAATTTGCAATAGCAACTTATTCCTATTGGCATTTTCGTGAGCCAAAAGTAACAGTACAGCAAGTTATTGATCATGCTTATAATCTTGGAGTGGATGGTGTAGATGTACTTCATGTGCAAATGGATAATGAAAGTCCTGAATATATACGATCTTTAGTAGATAGAGCTCACGATAAGGATATAGAGCTAATTTGTTTATCCATACATCAGGATTTTGTCGATCCAGATAAAGAGAAACGAAATAAGAATATTGATCATACAAAGAAGTGTATCGACATAGCCCACGATTTGGGAATTTCTTATATCCGTCTAAATTCTGGACGATGGAATACAATTGATTCGTTTGATGAACTGATGGCAAATAAAGGAGTTGAACCAATACTCCCTGGTGTTACTGAAGATGAGGGGTTTCAATGGTGCATTGATTCTATTAATGAATGTTTACCTCATGCAGAACAAGCTGGTGTTGTACTAGCATTAGAAAACCACTGGGGGTTGACTCGGACGCCGGAAGGTCTACTGCGGATAGTAAATTCTATAGATTCACCTTGGCTCGGGGTCTTAATGGATACGGGAAACTTTCTTGAAGACCCATATGAAAAACTTGAAGAGATTGCACCTCAGACAGTATTTGTTCAAGCAAAAACATATTATGGTGGTGGTGAATGGTATACCTTAGATCTAGATTATCCACGAATAGCAGAAATTCTAAAAAAGGTAGAGTATAAGGGATATATATCATTAGAATTTGAAGGTAAAGAAGATGCGAATACAGGTGTTCCTAAAAGTATAGATTTATTAAAAAAGTCTTTTACATAGTATTATACATGCAAGGAAAGGTAAAAGAGTACAATAAAGACCGAGGGTTTGGCTTTATTACTGGTGAAGATGGAGATGATTATTTTGTTCATATTTCTGGAATAGGTCCAAAGCTGCAAAAATTTGGATTGCGCGAAGGCCAGCAAGTTGCCTTTGATGTAGATTATGATCACAAAGGGGATAAGGCAATCAATGTTCGCCCGATTTAATTATTAAATCTTATAATTTTCTGCAAAAGAAAGACGCTCTCCAATTGGAGGGTGTGAATAGTATAGTAATTTTACCCACCATTCCGGGTACGCATTTGAAAGGTTTCTATTTGCTAACCCAGCCATTGCCTTTTGAAATGAATTTTTATCAGGATATAATTCTAACGAAGTTTTATCTGCTTGCCTCTCAAAGTAACGAGATATCATATTATTTAATGGTCCAAAAAGCAAACTGGATAATAGACTCATAATGAGACTAAACATTGGGAAGAGGGTAAGATTGTTTATATTTGAAGTAAGAAACTCTGGGTAAAGTATTTTCATTATTATATTAAGCAGAAAAAATATAATCAGTTGTTGAATTGTTCCTATTAGGATATTCTTTGGTAAATGTGAGTAACGATAATGACCAACTTCATGGGCAATAACAGATTTAATTTCTGATAAACTCATATGTTCTAATAAGTTATCAGCAATAACAACCCTTCTGGTTTTACCCATACCTGCAAGAAAAGCATTTTCTTTTTTTGTTTGTCGACTCATGTCTTGACGGAAAAAACCGCTGGACTGCAAACCTGCTTTATGCAGTATTTCGGATAACTGACTTGTTAGCTCTTCATCTTCTATTGTATCATATTTATTAAATATTGGAAGGATTACCACTGGGAATAATGTTACAAATACAATAGAAACAAGTGTAGTAATTGTAGCTGCAACTAGCCACCATGTTTCAGGAAATTTCCATAACACCCAAAAGAAAAGTCCCAGTAAAATAGGTAGCAATATTAAACTAACTGCAAATGATTTTAATTGATCAACAATCCATGTCTTATTTGTGTAATTTGAAAAACCCCATTTATGTTCATGAACATAGCTTGAATAATATCCTAGTGGTAAACCAATGATAGTTGATATTAAATGAAATAATATTATATAAATGAGAAATACATATATAAATGAAAGATTAATATTTGCTAAATAGTCACTTAGTCCACTAAAATAAAATAATAAAATAAAAATGAGTGATAATAATGAACCAACAATACTGATTTTCCTTTTTTCATTTTCATAGGTTTTTGCTTTTACTTGTTTTTCCTTATCAAGAAAAGGGTGTATTTCTATATGTTTCATTTTAATCCTTTATAATGCTAATTCCATATTAGATACTTCCAGTTTTGATAAACTTTTTAACAAGATTGGAAGCAGGGATACTAATTATATGACCGCTTTCCACAATTTCTAGGTGAGATGTAAACCCATTACTTTTTAATGAATTAGTAAGATTAATACTATTATTATAGTCTACAACGGAATCTTTTTCCCCATGAATTATTAATATTGGAGTCTGTTTACTTTTAATGGAAGAAGTCTTAATTAGTTCATCTGTATCTCGCATGTATCCAGCTATAGGAATTATCCCTTTAAGTGAAAAATCTAATCTTAATCCATAGCGTAACGAAAGACTGGCTCCCATGGAAAATCCAAGTAAAATGATTTTATTATGAGAGAAACCATCATCAATAATTTTGTTAAATAACTTATCCATTAAATTAAATGTTTTTTCTGTTTTCCAACCATTTTCAGGCGATCCACTAAACCATGTATACCCTTTACCGCTACTTGCGTTGTATGGAGCCCTTGGGATATACCATTTTGCATTAGAGATTTTCATTGATTTAGCAACAGGCACCATAGAATGTTCAGTGCCTGTCCATCCGTGCAGTCCAATAATAGCAGTATTTATACTATCTGATTCCTGATAATAATTAAGAATCATATCCAATTAATCGCAGCAACAATCTTCAACAATTTCAATTGTTTCTAGGTCAAAATCACCTTCAGCTAAACCGCTTAATTGATAACGGATACAAATACCAATGTTTACTCCATCAATACTTCCAATATCTGCTAAATCTTCCTGTGTTACTTTTTTGAATAAGTATCCATCAAGAAGATTACCACCACAATCGGAGCAATCTGAATTGTCCTGGCAGGTAATTAGAGTAAAAAATAAGATAGAGACAATTCCATTATAGATTATTTTATAAATGCTCATTATTATTTTTTAAAGTTTGGTTTTGCACTAAGCACCCAACGAGCATTATCAGGCGTACGACTAGGTTCCATACGATATAATTCTCCAGTAGTTGTATCTAGAAGATAATGCCAATGTGTACGATCAATACTAAAACTCTGTAATTGATATCTTCCGCTTGGACCAATGCTAGTATCTCCGCTCAAGTAGGCATCAATACGACCAAGCATTACTTTTAACGAATCATCATCAATTTGACTTGCACCCATAAATATAAAAACGCATACAGTTGCAATAGTGCCTGTTATGAATCCACTAAGATATTTTTTCATATTAGTTGCTCCTTTATTTTGTTAACGATTAGCTTCATAATTTGCCATTCGCTCAATAAAATCCTTTTCACTTTTTGCTTGAAGCAATGGACTTATTTTTATGTTTTCCTTTAAGCTTATTGTAGGTTTTTCCCCATAATCATGACCCGGGTAAATTAGTGTATTACCAGGTAATGATAAAATCTTATCGTATATACTATAGTACAACTCTTTAGTGCTTGCATTAGTACTTATTGTTCTACCTGTTCTACCTACAAATAATGTATCTCCAGTAAAAATAATATTTTCCATCACATAACATAAAGAATCGGGGAAATGTCCAGGTGTATGTATTATTTTAATATTTATTTTACCTAAGAGGATTCTATCTTGATCGTTTACAGGTGAAAATTCATATTTATTACTTTTATGAATCAAGTTTTTGTATCCAATATATTTTGCATTTGGATATTCATCTAAAATATCATTTAAATGTGCTATATGGTCACCGTGCGTATGTGTTATAAGTAGGGCACTAAGTGGTTGATTAATATATGGTTTAATTTTATCAAGAGAAATTGCCGCATCAATTAAAAATTGTATTCCGGTTTTCATACAGGAAATCAAATATGAAAAATTATTATCATATCCTCCACGGAAGGTTCGTATTGAAAAATCAGTTTCTATCATGATTAAATATTTTCAAATGATTTAATTAAGCAATAGTTTATCTTCTGAATAGTTGAAATGCACTATTTTAGTGAAATAATATTATTTATAGAGGTTTTGGCATGAAACAAACAGGTATATATTTAATTCTTGGAGGAGCAGTAGTATTTATTTTAGTATTTATAGGGAAAATTATTGCACTCATTTTTAATAACCCTTTACTTGGATTAGCACTTATGTCCGTGGTGCTTGGAGTATTTGTATTATTATATAGTATTATTCAGGAGGAAAGGGAAAAAGATGATTTTAAGGATATTGAAGAATGAAATTTGTAACTACCGAAATTATACCTGGTTATAATATTAGTGAATCATTAGGCATGGTGATGGGAAATACGATACGTGCACGACATTTAGGTAAAGATATAACTGCTGTTTTACGAAGTATGGTAGGTGGTGAAATTCCAGAATATACTGGAATGATGGCACAAGCAAGGGAGCAAGCCTTGCAAAGAATGTTGGACCGGGCAAAAGATTTACATGCGGATGCTGTAGTGGGTGTTCGTTTTCAAACATCAATGGTTTTACAGGGTTCTGCAGAATTATTAGCATATGGAACTGCAGTAAAGCTTACAAGAAATTAAATAAGTATTTGCCGAGATTTATCTTACATTTAGCGCTATAGTTAATTATGGAGAAGATTAATGATTGAAATATTAACATGGATGCCTGTACTTGTATTGCCAGGTGCCGCATTAATACAATTAGTTAAATTATGGAAAACACATGATCCCAGTGGAGTAAGTGTTTTATCATGGTTGATGTTTGGTGTTGCAAATATTGGTGCATACTTTTTATTTGCTGAAACTGGTGGTGGATATTTAGATATCCGTGCAATATTAGCTTTTTTATTAACTTCTGTTCTCAACTTTTGGGTTGTCTGGACAGTATTAAAATATCGTATTAAACCCGATGAAAAAAATGAATCAGAAAAGGATGAATAAATGAAACATTTAAGTACAATAATTATTTCAACATTGATAATCGCAATATCTTGTTCAAATAATGGACAAGATATGACGGAAGTTGAATTAAATGATTATATGGATACAGTTAGTTACAGTGTCGGTATAGATATTGGTAAATCATTTCGTTATCAGGAAATGGACATTGATCCTATTGTTTTAGCGAAAGGATTAGATGATGCATTTAATGAAAAAGAGATAAAATTATCTGAAGAAGAAGTTCAATTAACTCTTACAAAGTTTCGTCAAGAATTTCAACAAAAACAACGTGAGATTGCACAGCGGAAAGCTCAGGAAGCAGCAGCAGCGGAAGAATTATATTTAGCTGAAAGTTCCAAAAAGGAAGGTATCGTTGCTTTACCTAGTGGATTGCAATATAAAGTGATTAGACCTGGTGATGGACCAAGCCCTTTACAAACTGATAAAGTAAAAGTGCACTATAAAGGTACTTTGACTGATGGGTCCGTATTTGATAGTTCATACGACCGTGGTCAACCTATATCTTTTCAGGTAACAGGTGTAATCAAAGGTTGGACAGAAGCATTGTTGTTAATGCAAGTTGGAGCAAAATGGGAATTAACCATTCCTTCAAAATTAGGTTATGGAGCTAGAGGTAGTGGCGCAAGAATTCCACCAAATAGCACGCTTCTTTTTGAAATTGAATTACTAGAAATCGAATAAACGTTATGGGGCATGTCGGATTTTAATATTCGTTCTTATCATTCTTCCGATAAAGATCATGTATATAATATATGTCTTCAGACAGGAGAATCTGGTAAAGATGCGACCAAACTATTTAATGACCCCTTAGTTCTTGGGCACATATATGCGGGCCCATATATGGAATATGAACCGCAATCTGTATTTATTCTTAATGATGACAGTGGAATATGTGGTTATATACTGGGTACAATGAACTCTAATGCATTTTATGATTGGATGAATAAAGATTGGTTTCCTGTTATACGTAAAGATTATAATCAACCTATCGGTGAATCATCAACTTGGAGTAGAACAGAAAAAACAATCAATATTTTATTTCAACCCATGAATAACAAATTATTCACAGATTTCCCTGCTCATTTACATATTGATTTATTACCAAGAGCTCAAGGGAAAGGTCAGGGAACGTTGATGATGGATCATTATATCTTACATTTAAAAAAGAATAATATTTCAGGAGTTCATTTAGAGCTAGGCATTACAAATGAACGTGCATTCAATTTTTATAGTAAATACGGTATGGATGAATTAGAAAGAGATGATGATTCAATATATATGGGATTATATATATAGTTAATTCTATTTATTAATTAGAACAACTTTTCCTAGAACTTTTCTTTCTCCAATCATCTGTATAGCTTCTGCTGCATTCTCCATAGGAAACTTCTTAGAAATAAAAGGGTTTATTTTATTAGATGATATCATTTTTCCTATTTCAATTATGTTATTAATATTTTGTTTTGGTTCGTATCCAGTAAATGCTCCCCAAAAAATACCAACGATTTCACATCCTTTAAGTAGTGCTAGATTCAAAGGGATTTTTGGAATATCACCTGCAGCAAATCCAACTACTAAATATCGACCTTTCCAATTTATAGAACGTAACGCAGGTTCAGTATAGCAGTCTCCAATAGGATCATAGATAATATCAAAGCCACCCTTGATACTTTTTTCTTTAAAGGTTTTTGTTAATTCTTTTTGATCTTCTATATCTAGTCTCTTTGACCCGTAAATCACCACTTCATCTGCGCCATATTGTTTACACAAATCAGCTTTTTCTTCTGATGACACTCCAGCAACAACTCGAACATTATATGCTTTTGCGATATCTAAAGCAGCTAAACCAACTCCACCAGAGCATCCTAGGATTAGAATTTCATCTTCAACTTTTAATCTACCTCTTTGTATCAAGGCATGATAACTAGTTCCATATGTCAACTGAGTAGCTGAAGCTAATTCAAAATTTATATTTTCTGGTATTTTAATTAGTTGCTTATGATTAATTGAAATTTTTTCAGCAAAGGAACCCCATTGACATATAAATGAAACTTTATCACCAATTTTAAAATCATGGACATTTTCTCCAACGGCGCTAACTATTCCAGCACCTTCAGAACCTGGAGAGAATGGAAAATTTGGTTTGAATTGATATAATCCTTTCACTATCAAATTATCTGGGTAATTAAGCGCTGCAGCTTTGATATCTACAACAACTTCGCCGTTTTTTGGGGTTGGATCAGTTACTTCTTCCCAGACAAGATTATCAATAGGCCCGAAATCTTTACATACCAATGCTTTCATCATTACATCCTTTTTTATAGTTTTATTATGGTTATAGATATTTAAATTATTATTCATAGTAATTGAATGCTATTATAATGGTACTTGGTACAATAGATTATACAATAATTATTATTTACTTAATTGGCACAGTAGCTTTTGGTGCTTATATAGGTAGAAAGATAAAATCTGGAAAAGATTATTTTTTAGCAGGACGTTCTTTGCCTTGGTGGGCTATAGGCATGTCTTTAGTCGTTTCTGATATTGGCGCCGTAGATATGGTAGGAATTGCTGGATCAGCTTACTTGTATGGTATTGTACTCGGGAATTATGATTGGTTGGGTAGTGTTCCTGTTATGATTATTGCTGCCTTTTTATTTATACCTATTTTTTGGAAGAAGAAAGTTTCAACTATTCCTGAATGGTTAGGCGCAAGGTATAATTCATCTGTACAAACAACTTCGGCATTAATATGGGGAATATATATGCCTATTAACTTAGGTATCATATTATATGCTTCTGCTGTAATGCTTAATGTTTTATTAGATCTTAATCCTAAAGTATTGATTCTAAGTGAAAATAAAATTGCTATTCAAAACATTGCTCGTTCTACAGATGCAAAAAAATATGATTTTATTTATGCTAATACGATAGATAAAGGGATCCAGCTATCTAAAGATCGGGATCCTATTATCGTTTTTGTTGATAGTAAACTTTCATTTGAATCTAAAAATAATGATTTATTTTATGGTATTCCAATTGTCTCATTTAATGAAGAAGAAATTAGTTCTTCTTGGGGTGAAAAAAACATGAACCGCGCGCGCGCGCCGGACTGGAATATATTTTATTCAATTCTAATTATGGGAATTGTAATAGGAATATATACTTTTTTAGGTGGGCTTCGCGCAGTTGTGTATACGGATGTTATTCAATGTGTTGTAATGTTAGGAGGATCACTTTTTGTATTATTTTTTGGAATATTTAAACTTGGCGGGGTTAGTGAATTTGTAGAAATAATTACATCTATGGGAGAAAGGACTAAAGATCATTTTTCTCTTGTATTACCTGTGGATACTAAAACTCCGCACCCATGGTCAGGTATCCTTTTTGGTTTAGGTTTTGTTTTGGCAAATGCATACTGGATAGGAAATCAGTCAATTGTACAGCGTTCATTAGGCGCAAGATCAATGGCTGATGCTAAAGCCTCTTATATTTTTGGTGCATTATTAAAAATATTGATTCCTTTCGCTATGGTTGTCCCAGGAATAATATCATTGGCTTATAACCCAAATATAGCTGATGCAGATAAAGCAATGGCAACATTAATTAAAGAAATTATGCCTACAGGATTATTAGGGATTTTCTTTGCTGCATTTCTTGCTGGTTTGATGTCTAGTGTTGATTCGTTTTTAAATTCTGCCGCAACAGTATGGACAACAGATATTTATAAAAAATATTTTAAGCCTAATGCGGATGATACCCATTATTTATTAGTTGGTAGGACTTTTACAATTATTTTTATACTAGTTGCTATTTATGTTGCACAATTTGCAACAGGCTTTGAAAGTCTGTATGATTTAGCACAAACATTGTTATCATTTTTCCAGGGACCAAGCCTTGCTATAATTATTTTGGGCGTTTTATGGAAGCGAGCTACTGGGACAGGTGCTTTAGTAGGTTTAATTGGTGGCGTTTTATTTTCTGCACTGTTGATGTGGGTCCATAGTACAGCTACAATACCATTATTTCAAGTCTCTGAACCTTTTTTATATGTTGCTCTATGGTCATTTATTCTTTCTATCATACTCACAGTAATTGTAAGTATTAATACGAAACAAGAAGCGGATGAAAAATTAAGAGGGATGGTATATAGATATGATTGATATATTAACAATTATTATATCTGTATCAGTATCTATTGCAGATACTATTTCTAATATATTACGAATACCAGGACAATTCATGAGAGATATTTTACTTAATATTAATCTTCACATTGCTAAATCGTTATTTATTTTTTACTTCTTATCAATTACTTATTGGGTATATCACTTGCCTGAATCTGAAGTTATTTTGAGTGATAAAAAATCGGGAAAAGAAATTAATCTAAAACCATTTGCTATATCCGCAATGATCTCAATTATTATTATATATTTAGTATTTTGAAGATAATTATTAATAGTGTATATCTCTGTATATTCCTTTCATCATCTATATTAGATGCGCAGAGTAATTCAGGGTTAACAGATTATTTTTCTGAATCCAGTAAAAAAATATTATCAAATAATTCAAATCAATTTATTTTAGGATCTGCTGCATTGGCAGCGTTAGCATCAACAACAATTGATCAAAAAATAAAAGTTTATGCGCAGGATAAAGGTCTATTACCAGAGAAAGTTTCTCATTTTGGTGATATGTATGGAGGTTATTGGGCTCATTGGATAATATGGTCATCTATTGTTGGTACTTCTATAGAAAATAAAGAAAAGAATAATTTTTCTGAAAAACTTGAATTTTCAACATTGGCTATGATTACCAATGGTGTGATAACTGAATTAATGAAAAGATCTTTTGGTAGAGTGCGCCCAAATGGTGGTTGTTGCAAATCATTTCCTTCTGGACATACATCTCATAGTTTTACCGTTGCTACAATTGCCAATGAACTCTACGGCAATGAAATTGGTTTAGCCGCTTATTGTTTGGCTGCCTTAGTTGCGACAAGTAGAATACATGATAATAAACATTACTTGAGTGATGTTATATTTGGAGCTGCTTTAGGTACGGCTGTTGGAAGAGGTTTTGCTTTAGGCTATCAAGATAGAATAAGAAATAAAAATGCAAATATTAATAGTCCTCTTTCTTTGCGCATCACCATTCCATTAGATTAAAGTGAAATCCATATATATTATATTTATTATTTCACTATCCATAATTCACGCAGAAGAAAGGGACATGAAGCCCCCTCACGGGTATTTAAATAATACTTTTTTGAAATGGTCTGCAATGCTTGGATGGATAGATCTAGTTGATACTAAGCCAGCAATACCACAGAATATTGAAGTATTCAATGATGTAGAATTTAAAGTGACTGAACAAAGATCTCTCTTTCTTGATATTTATCGTAAGAAGGACATTGATAATTCAATACCCTTAATTATTTTTGTACATGGAGGTAGTTGGACAAAAGGTAATAAAAAAGATTACCTAATTTATTTATTATCATATGCAGAGAAAGGATATGTCACGGCATCTTTATCATACCGTTTTTCTCAAGAAGCAAAATTTCCTGCTGCAGTAGAAGATATAATTTGCGGGATCAAATGGTTAAAAAATAATGCAATTGAATATGGAATTGATTCGAATAATGTTGCAATAGTTGGCGGATCTGCTGGTGCGCACCTTGCGTTAATGGCAGCTTATACTATGGGTAGTTCATTTGGAACAGAAAATTGTGATAGCGGACCTGCTTCTCATAGAGTAGATGCTGTAATAAATTTTTATGGACCAACTGATTTAACTACAGATTATGCTATTAATAGAAAAGAGACTAATTTTTTTATAGGTACAGATTATATTACTGAACCTGATAAATATCTTTTTGCATCTCCAATATATTATGTCACTGAAGATGATCCTCCCACTATGACCTTTATTGGAACTCTTGATGAGCTTGTTCCATTGAATCAAACAAATAAATTAGATCAAACATTGAAAAAGGTTAATGTTTCTCATGATTATCATATTTTAAAAGGATGGCCTCATACGATGGATATTGCACGACCTGTTAATAATTATACTCAACATTATATGGATAAGTTCTTTAATCAATATTTAAGGGATTAGAATACAATGAAAAACTTTTTGATATTACTAAGTATATTTTTTGTTTTTTTAGGTTGTGAGATGAATAATAAGAACAATACAAAAATATCTCCACCAATCAAATTAAAAGGAAATAATTGGGCAGAAAAATTAGGATATCCTGAAAAAAGTAAGGTTATTATACTACATGCAGATGATATTGGCATGTGTTCTGAAGCAAATGAAGCTGTGATTCCATATTTATTAAATAATCACATACAATCTGCTTCGGTAATGGTTCCATGTCCATGGTTTAATGATATTGCTGCTTGGTATAAAAGAAACCCTGAACAAGATATCGGACTACATTTAACATTAACAAGTGAATGGAAACAGTATCGATGGGGCCCTGTTTCAAATGAATTAATAAATTCTAACATAACAGATTCTGAGGGATATTTATGGAGAAGAGTAGAAGATGTAGTATCTCGGGTTTCTGTAGATGATATAGAAAAAGAGATTAGAGCTCAAATAAGTCGCGCAAGAGAATTAGGTATTGAACCGGGACATATAGATACGCATATGGGTACTCTTTATAGTAAAGTAGAGTATGCAGAATTATTTTTTAATATAGCAATGGAGTATGGAATTCCAGCTAATGTTATTGAGTTCACACCAGAGTTAGTCGCTATATACAAGAACCAAGGTTATCCAATTACTGATCGATTAGTTGAAAGTGCTTCAAAATATAGTTTACCAAAAATTGATAATATGGTTCCTGTTCCAAATGGTAAAAGCTATAATGAGAAAAGGGAAAACTTTTATAAGTTGATTAGGAATCTCAAACCAGGCATAACGGAGATTTATTTTCATCCTTCTATAGAAACCTATGGTTTAAAGAAAATTACAAATTCTTGGCAACAAAGAGTCTGGGAAGCAAAAATGTTTTCTGACCCAGATATTATTAAATTTTTAAAAAACGAAGGTATTCTATTTACCGATTGGAAAGAAATGATGAAACGGTATAAAAATAGAATATAATATGAAGGTTGTAAAATATTTATTTTTAGTGTCTATTTCTTTAATAGTATTTCTTGTAATAAGCATAAAATATAATCTAAGAGACCGTCATCCTGATTTTAGTATTGATATATCTCTTAATAAAACTGGGCAAATTGGTCAAATATCTGTTGGGTTTGCAAAAATGCCTATTACACCTGAAATCAATGATACATGGAATGATCTGAATGGTAATGCAAGGTATGAACCTAATAAAGGTGAAACCTATAATGATATTGATGGTAATAGAAAATTTGATCCTATTTGGATAGGAGGTTTTCATAATAGTCGCCCTGCTCAAGGTGTACATGATGACCTTTGGGCTAGAGTTATGGTTTTAGACGATGGAAAAACGCAGATCGCTATTGTAAGTATTGATGCAGTTGGATTTATTTATGATGATGCTGTAGCTATAAGAAAAGAGGTAAAAAAGAAAATTGGATGTGATTATACTATTATATCTAGTACCCATGTACATCAAGCACCAGATCTGATCGGAATTTGGGGCCCGAGTTATTTTAAAAGTGGTGTAAATAAACAATATATGCACTATGTAAAAAAACAAACAATTGCAGCAATTTCCACTGCAGTAAAGAACCTAGTGCCAGTAACGCTTAGAATTGGTCAAGATTTAAAAGGCGCAATACCATTTGTTGTTGATTCCAGAGATCCTCAAGAATTAGATCCAGGAATTAGAATTATACAAGCATTAGATTTAAAAACAGAAGAAACCTTAGGTTCATTAGTAAGTTGGAGCAACCATCCTGAGACACTTTGGAGCAAGAATCTTTTAATATCTTCAGATTTTCCACATTATTTTAGATCTTCTATTGAAAATGGAGTTTTTAATGCCGATACAACTTTGGCAGAAGGAATTGGTGGTATATCAGTATTTATTAATGGTGCTGTTGGAGGCTTAATGACAACAAATCCTAGCCACCCAATTCCTGACCCATTTAATGGAAAATCTCATGAAGGAGCAACATATGAAAAAACACAGGCTCAAGGGCAACAGCTTGGTTTATTAGCTCTCAAAGCAATTCGTTCAAAAGAAGTAGTTGAGATCAATAATGCTGAAATTGAATTACGGGCTAAAACAATTACTATCCCTCTAGAAAATAACAATTTTTTACTTGGTTTTATATTAGGGGTGATTGATCATGGTACAGTTGGTTGGTTCAATGTGAAGACTGAGGTAGCAGCTATAAATATTGGACCAATATCCATCATAACAATACCAGGTGAAATTTATCCAGAAATAATTAATGGAGGCGTTGTATCGCCGGTAGGGCAGGATTATAATATAGATCCAGTTGAGATACCTCCTTTGAGATCTATGATGAAAGGTGATTATAAATTTGTTTTTGGATTAGCAAATGATGAGATAGGTTATATTATTCCAAAAAGTGAATGGGATGAAGTCCCTCCATATTTATATAATGATCATGACTCTCCATATGGAGAAATTAATTCTCTTGGACCTGAAGCTGGACCAATAATCCATCAATCAATACGTAACATTTTGAATGATTAATTATTTAATTAATAATAGAAAAAAGGTAGGAGGAATGGTAGGCGCAATAGGTTTGATGCAATTTCTATTATTTTCTACTATTGCAATGTTTTACTATGGTGGAGGGACTTCTTGGAATAAGTTAGCAGAAGGATACACGTTTTGGCATAATGTTATGAGTGATCTAGGAAGAACAGTTTCTTATTCGGGATTATCTAATACTGTTTCTAGTACAATATTTAATTCATCACTGATTATTTTTGGAATAAGCATAATTATTATATATCTAAGCCTAAGTAAAACTTTCTTACCATATAAAAGAATTATTAATTATATAAAGATAATTGGAATTATCTCAGGATTAGGGATGATTGGAGTTGCACTTACTCCTGACGATATTTTATCTGATGAGCATATGTTAGCTGTATGGATCTGGATATTATCGTTATCCACGGTATTAATCCTCTTTATTTTATCAAAAGTGACTCATCAAATTTATGATAGTATTTTTTATGTATCAGCTATACTTCTTGTTGCTGTATTTGTTCATATTGGGCAGGGACTTTTGGATATGTGGTCTCCAATTGTAGCTACTACTCAAAAGATTGTCGTTTATTTAAATGTGTTATGGTATTTACTGATCAGTAAAAATATAATTAATCAAAATCAGCAGTTAATAAAGACTTAATAATTAATTATTTAATTATAGCTAAAGTTCCTTTTTGGATCTTTCCACTGCTGGATGGATCCAAAGATTCAACAACCCAAAAATAAATTCCGCTAACTATTCTACCAGATAATGAAATTGTTTCTTGACGCCATGACTCTTCTGCAGAGTTTTCATTTAAATGTTTTCTTTCAAAAACAAGATCTCCATTAACACTATATATTTTTATAATGCATCTTTTTGGAAGATTTATAAATCGTAATTTGTAAGAATCTGCCGCATCTGGGTACATATGTAATGCATCGTTAAAATCTAACCGATAGGGATTTGGAACAACACGTATTGGAACATCCATATTATCAAATGATGGAGATGATGTTTGAAATGGTGTTACTGCAATTGGATTTTTTTGTTCTACAGATGACATTCCACTTTCAAGGGAAGGAATAGGTCCAATATCATTACCATTGATATCAATCCAATTATCATGGCCTGAATCATATGTATGTACACTATAATAATAGTTATAACCTGAAAAAGAAGTTGAATCAATAAATGAATATTCTTCAGTTTCAGAATTATAATATGATGACGATCCAATTGGTATATCTGCAATTAGTTCCCATGGCCCATAGTGCCAATAGTGTGATGGTGGCCAGGATCGATATATCTTATACCCTCTAACATCACGAGCTTCATTGCCTTCATAATCTGGGTCCATAGCGTTTTCTACTTCATTACTCCAATTAATTCTTATTTGCCCTAAACGAGTATTTGTGAATGTAATTTTTACGTCAGGCGGTGGGTCAGGAACGTTATAATTATTACTATAGGCAAACTTAGCTCTATCAAAATTTCTAAATAGAGATTTTTCGCCTAATTTGATTTCTTCTAACGCATTTTCTTTTAATGACCATGTTATTTCATCCTCATTTAACCAATCCGCAGCAGATCCACCAACAAATGCAATAACTAGCTTAGTTTTTTGACCGGGTTCAAAACGATATGGCCCAAATACAATTGCATGTGTTCCTAACGAAGGTTCTTGAGGTGAATTCGTGATTTCATTCTTATTGATCCCAATAATCATTTTAAACATTTCTTCATCAGTATGCATCCCGCTATTTGGATCTTCATAATCAAGTTGTCTGTTGTTTCCACTTCGCCACCACTTACAATAGATTGGCTGATCCGATATTGATGGTTGTATAAATTCTGGTTCTTGTGGGAGAAAATCTAAAATACCCATACCTATATATTGATATGCAAGTAACTGATTTTCAGCTTGTCCTTGCATTTCATCTGAATGTGTACTTGCAGCTTCAAACTTGTATGGTTGACCTGAATCGTCCCAATTTGTTCCAACCCAATCATCATCTCGTTGATAAAACATAATATAATCTTTATATATTTCAGTATTATCAGGGTTATCTGCAATAAATGTGTCAGATTTTGTATAGAAAAAAATATCATCTTGTGTTTGTTCATTGTTATGTCGCCAATCACTCCATTGCATGCCATATTTATCAGCCCATCCATGTGCCATTGAATTTAGACTAAAGGTGTTCATTAGCGATAGATAAGCTGGATCCAAAATTTTATTTCCAATATTTTCAAATGTTAATTCTTGAATAATAAAATCATCAAAATCAGGATAACCCCAAGCATATGCTTTTCTAGTTATTCGGATACCTGTTTTCGTGTCCCATTGGCTAATTATTATTTCTTCAGGAGAATTATTATGTTCTGTATAATTATGATATCTGTAATTATGAATTTCTACTGGCTCATTTCCTCTTATTGTATTGTGATAAACAGAATAATTGCTTCTTTCTAAATTATGATATGTAGTGTCTCCCAACACTGACTCAGGTGAATTATTTATATTATATGGGGCAGGTTGAATATCATATGAAACATCACGTGGACCAGAATGGGAGACCAAAGTATCTCCGCTTTCATCTACCCCAAGAACCCAAACTCCTTGGCCTTTGGAACTTTGTGGAATTGTTACTCGAGGCATCTCAATTACATTTGGTTCTCCTGCAAGATATGCACTTACATCAATAAAATATTCAATGAAATCAAGTCCAACACGAGACATGTTTCCAGGATAGGTTAAACTTTCCTGTGAATGACTATCTGATTTAGAACGATTCCCACCACCATCTAATCCATTATTTCTATAGCTAGACCACAGTTTTCCCCTAGTAAGATTACGTGGTCTATAACCTTCTGTCATATCAGCTTGCATATATACATGATTATATGTGATGATAATTAAAAGGAATACATATCTCATAATTATACAATTATTTCAATCAAATTATTTATTAAATAAACAAAATAAGATCCATTGTATGGCCCAAACCAATTCATAGTAAATGTTTCATATTTTTTAAGATTATACCATTTATCATTTGTGATATATCCTATGTATCCTCCATTAAAACTTGTAACCATGATATTATGGTTATTTTGTTTTGCGTTAGACTCAATATTATTAACTAACTCTCCAGAAAAATCACAAGGTGTACCTACTAAAATAATATCCCCTATTTTTAACAAAGATAAATATGCTTTGGATTCTTCTGTTAGTCTATTAAATACCCATGGGCGTAAACGCAATGATTCTGTAATTCTCATATGGGGTTCTCGTAACGGAATATCAAATAATATAGAACTTATACTATTTATATTTTTCAATTCAATATTCTCTATATTTTCAAAGGCTAAGTAAAATAGCTCTGATGAAATTTTAGAAATCTTTTCTAAGGCATTAGAACCTTTAATATTTGGAGAATGACTGCCAACTGCTCCAGCACAAAAAGCAGCCATATCGATATTCTTTAATTGCTCCAAAGAATCAACTATAGCACCTGGGTAATCTCTAGAGTATTGCATTTGTTTATCTGAATAAATTGTTGCATGCGCAGCAAAAGATGTAATAATCCCAATTGATCCATTACTTTTTTGTATTTTAATTATCCTAAACCATGGATCAATAGTGCCCTTATATCCAACTAATCTATTTCGAACAAATTCTCCAGCATTGTACTTGCCAAATCCAATCGTAGCATTTAACAATTTTTCTTCAGCCTTTTTTATAGTAATAATTATTGATGATGCCAGATCATTAACTATTTTTTCATTGAATTCTCCAGCAAATTGATTTCCAAGCCAACTATCAGCCCAACCGCCAAGAGAACAGTGCGTATGTGTTGCGCTCATATATATTTGAGATAAATCGTATCCTATTTCTGGAAGTAATAATTGAAGTTTGTTTGTAACTGCAGGTGGAATAATTAATGCATCTAAAGTAATAACTGCATATTTTTTATATCCATCATCAAAAACAAAACCTCTTACCCAGACAGAATCATGGACTTCAGACACATATACACCATTACGCGCACCGTAACCAGCAAGTGGTAATTCGTATGATGGCGTAATGTTCGTTTTTGCCCAACCAGCTTTAAAATATTTTGCATCATTTACTTTAATGTTTGCGTTAAGACTATCAATTATTTGTTCTGCAGATTTAAAATAATAACTGTCTTCCAATAATGTGTCATCAATAAATGTGATTGTTAATAACAAGAAACATAAAATAAAACTTATAATAAATGACGTAATTCTAAATACATACTTCATCAATTCTATTTTAATTGAATTTTCATTTTATTCATTAGGAATAATAGACTATCAGGATAATCAGTAATAATTCCATCAACATTTTCTTCTATTAGTTGTAGCATTACATCTGTTCTATTTACTGTCCAAGGAATAACAGTAAAACCATTGTTTTGAATTTCCGTTACACTAATACCTAAAAATCTTGAATTATTTGGCTCAATTAATTTCCAGTTAGGAGAAAAAATATCAATATATTTTTTGGCCTTATTTAAAAGTGTAAGACTTGTTCCACCGCTGTTCTCAAAATGTATTCCATTTAACCATGGGGAAGGGGTAGAGTCATTTAATGATTTGATGGTGGAATAATCTAAAAGACCAGCAGTTAAAATATTTGGATCAATTGATTTAACTGTTTCCAAAATTTTCCAATCAAAAGATTGAATGTTTACATTATTTTTAGAATTATAAGATTCAATTACTTTGATTACTTCATTAACAAAAATATTGATTGGTGCAGTTAATTCTTTTTCAGGGTGGAATTTGATTTCAATATTTAACCATATATTTCTATTTGGATATTCATTAATTAAATCGAAGACCTCATATAATGCAGGAATCTTTTCATTAGGGATATTTACTCTTGGAGGTTCAGGAAACCGATCAATATTTGGGTTTAATGATCCACAATCATACGTTTTAATTTCTTTTAGAGTATGATTATATATTAAAGTATTATTTTCGTTATCAATATTATTTCCATTTTTATCTAAACAGATACTGGGATTTATATAAAAATCATGATAAACAATGGGGATATGATCTTTAGTTATCGCTATATCTAATTCAAGAGTTGAAATACCTAACTCAATTGTACGTCTAAATCCTTCAATTGTATTTTCAGGGAAGAGTCCTCTTGCGCCTCTATGTCCTTGAACGTCCAGATAAGTAATATCTTGATTACATGAAATAAATAGAAGTACAGAACATATAAAATAATAGAATATTGCTGAATTACTTCTGTAGATAAGGATCATTAAAATATTGGGTATACTTAGAATGATCCGCCAATTGAGAAGCGGAGCGGAGGATCAAAGTATTCGACAAAATTTGAATAAGAAAGATCAATAATAACCTCTCTGCTACCTAATCCTAATTTTAATCCTGCACCTATTGTCCAATCTTCAGTATCATAGTAAAATTTATATCCTCCTCTTAAAGCAATCATATCGGCAATCCATATTTCTGTTCCTAAATGATATCTATCACGATAATCAGTTGCAAATGCGCTTTCCACTGAAACAACCCATTGGAATGGACTACCGGTTGATCCTATAATACTCATTGCTGTATTTACATTAAAATAGAGAGGAAGTTTAAATTTATCGGATAAGTATTTTGCTTCTGGACCAAAATTTTTCATTATCATCGCTAATGTTAAGTCTCGAAAACCGGTTCTATAATATGTGGAGAAGTCCGCAGTAATAGCTGTAGCTTTATCTATATCAATCTTTTCTTCTAAGTATTGAGTTTTGAATCCAAATGATAAATTATCAGTTAATTTAATTGCATAAGCAATTGCAAGAGCTAAATCCCCAGCATCAATCATTCTACCAGTACCTTCAGGATCTAATACGGTTGTTTCTTCAAAGTCTTCTGTATCAAATTTGACGATACTAAAACCAAGAGCCCCATTACGACCTAACGGTTTAGCAATGGCCCCAGAAATTATACTTGAATTAACTATCCAATCTGTGTGATTAAAATTAAATACGAATTGATTTAAATTTGTTAATCCTGCTGGATTATAGAAGATAGTAGTTACATCATTTGCGATTGCAGTGAAAGCATCTCCCATTCCTGCTGCGCGAGCTGAAGGGCTAATCTTTAAAAAACCAAAACCTGATTTGCCCACTCTTTTAAAATCGTCTTGTCCAATAATAATTGTGCTGATTAAACAGAAAATGGATATTGTTTTGGATAGTTTTCCCAATAACATTATTTCACCACTGCCAATGTTCCCTTTTGTATAGTACCAGCACTCTGAGAATCAAGTGATTCAACAACCCAAAAATAAATACCACTTACAATTCTTCCTGAAAATGTTATTGTACTTTGCCTCCATGAAGATTCGGCAGATGATTCTTTTTGATGCTCCGTTTCATATACCAAATCTCCTGAAGTGGAATATATACGTATCATACAATGCTTTGGTAAATTAATAAATCTAATCTTATATGGATCTGCAACATCTGGATACATGTGCAGTGGGTCTTGAAAATCAAGACGATATGGGTTTGGAACAACTCGAATCTTTTCTTCCATTCGATCATAGATTTGCGCTGAAGGTTGAAATGGAGTAACCGCTATCATATTTTTTTGTTCTGGGGCGGCATAACCGCTTTCTAATGATGGAATAGGGCCACGATCAACACCAAACATATCAATCCAACTATCATGACCAGAATCAACAGTTCTTACATTATAATAATAATTATATCCTGCGTATGACTCTGTATCAATAAAAGTATATTTACCCGTATTTATATCATAATAATTTTCATCTTTTAGTGAAATATCAGTGATATGCTCCCAAGGGCCATAATGCCAATCAAAAGATGGAGGCCAGGCTCTATATACCCGATATCCTATAACATCTTTGGCTTCATCTCCCTCATAATCTGGGTCCAAAGCATCATCAGCTTGATCATTCCACGATATAATCATTTGCCCAAGAGAATTATTTTTAAAATTAATTTTAACATCTGGTGGAGGATCAGGTAAATCAAAACCCATATCATAAGCAAATTGTGCTTGTTTGAAGTTCTTTATAATTGAATGTTCACCATCTTTAAGTTGATCTTTTGATTCCGGTTTCATAGACCATGTTAATTCATCTTCATTATTCCAGTCCGCACCAGAACCAGCAACGAATGCGATTACAATCTTTCCTTTTTCTCCAGGGTTTAATGAGTACGGACCAAAAGCTAATGAATGAGTAACTAGCATAGATGAATCCGGATTTTCCGTATTATCATTTTCAGAACTTCCTATAACCATACGGTACATTTCAGCATCTGTTTGCCTTCTATAGGTTGGCTCTTCATAATCTTCTTGATTTGAATCCCCATTTTTCCACCATTTAAAATTATATGGTTGATCAAAACTACCTGGGCTAACATAATTTTCGTTAGGATCATTAACAAATGGAGGATTTATATCCAAGGGACCAAACCCTATATATTGATAACCCATTAATTGACCTTCTATTTGCCCTTGAAATTCATTGTAGTTTGTTAATTGAGCAAAATTAGATGCAAATGGTTGACCAGTATCATCATAAGAAGTTCCAATCCAATCATCATCCCTTTGATAACAAAAGATTAAATCATTGTACTCATCAGTACTTTCCGGGTTATCTGCAATATAGTTTGGTGCTTGGGTATATAAGAGCCAATCATCTTGTGCTGATTCGCGATTTACCCTCCAGTCACTCCAACTCATCCCATTACCTCTTGCCCATTGATGACCGCCACTTGACACACTAAAACTATTCAAAAATGATATAAATGTATCTGTTAGTATTTTTGATCCTGTATTTTCAAATATTATTTCTTCAATAATAAAATCATCAAAATCCTGATAGCTATAAGCATATGCTTTTCTTGTTACAGTTAATCCAAGCTTGTTTTCCCACTGAGCTAATATTATTTCTTCAGGAAAATTATCATCAGGGATATACTTTCCATGCCGATAATTGTGAATTTCAATTGGTTCATTACCAGTAATATCCGTATGGAAAGGAGAATAATTTGAACGTTCAATATTATCTCCTGTTGAATCACCAAGTGAAGCTTCAAGTTCATTTGCAATAGGATATCTTTTTGCGCTTACATCATTTGTTACATCTCTAGGTCCTGAATAAGAGACTAATGTGTCTTCTCCATCAGCAACGCCAAGAAACCATACACCAACACCTCTTGCATTTTGAGGATTACATACTCTAGATACGTCAAGAATATTAGGAGCTTCAGATAAGACAGCTTCAATATCTAGCCAATATGCCATAAAGTCTTGAGCGCGACCAGCATTCCCAGGATATTCTAATGTAGTTTGATCATGGCTTTGATATCGAGGCGTATTTCCACCACCTTGTAAACCATTATTTCTAAATGTTTCCCATAGCTTTGCTCTAGTAAGAAGTCTTGGAGTAAACCCGCTAACTGGATCAGCCTGAGAAAAGAGATTATCGCATGGTATTAATAAGATTACAAATAATAAGTAACTATAGAGCTGAGCATCTATTTTTGGATATTTCAATAGTCTAACTTGAATTAAAATGATGTTCTAACGCCCACTTGAATTTCTCTTGGTGATCCATGATACCTTGTATTACCATAGAAATCACCATAGTCTTGGTATTGCTTATTATCTGGTCGAGGGGTTTCCATTCCCCAACGTATAAATTCTCCAGGACCATAAATAGAACTAAAGCTTCCATCTCCCCGAACATCACGTTGATTAAATAAATTAGATATTTGTATATACAATGTTGCTTTAGAATTATTTTTTTGAAAAACTATTTTTTCAAAAGACATATCAGTTCTAGTTGTAAGCGGACCATTCCTCCATTCAGAAGCACCTCCAATTGGAGAGTATTCAAAAGGATTCCCAGTGGACATACGATATATAATGTTTGCTGTTATATTGCCAAATAAACCCATGGGTCCAAATTTATCAGGAGTTGAAATAAACAATTGAGCCTTACCATAATTTCTGATATCAGCATCAGGTTTTGGTTCTTCTTCCGTACCACCCCAAAATTGCACATAATGCAAACCGGTATTTCCAGCCTCAATTACTTCCATACCTAGAGATCGTAAAGAATCAATAAATGTATTTGCTTTGCTGGCATATTGATTAGCAAGGAATGCGGGAGCTAGTGGCCTTGGTGTTTCGGATCCATCATCATTTGTGCTATACATCATCCAGAATCCTCCATCTGCAACAAATGCTGAATCTGGGATCCAGAATTGACTTCCAACCCCAGCTTCTCCTTTTACAGCCCATTGTATGTTATAGGCAATATTAAACCCAAAGTAATTATTGAAGTTTTTCTTTAATGATAATTCAAACCCTTGAATATCTTCATGGATTCCGTTGCCTGCCATGTGTGTAAATTGGAAATCAAACATTTGTTTTGCTGGATCCCACCAATTTAACTGGACTGTTCCAGGGCTAGATACTTGGTTATTAGAACTTTTATAAAATGTTGAAAGTGCTAGTATGTAATCAGAATAAAAATTCCAATCAAACCCTAGCTCAAAACTGATTGTTTTTTCATACGTCAATCTAGGGTTTCCAAAAAATCCTTCTTCCAGCTTATTATATAATTCAGCGCCATCGTTTAAATTGTTATTATTATAATCTGAATCTCTAGTCCCATCGTTTACCCATCGTTCTCCATACATCGTATAAAAGCTTGCAAGTTGATAAATATGTCCATAAAAAAAATGAATCATCGACCGATCAGTAATTGGGTGTGCCACGCCAATTCTTGGACTCCAGGCAGTAATAGGTTCAGTCTTTTCTAATAATCCAAATGATTCTAGAGAGTCATAATTAAATCGAGTAAATGTATCAAAATAATAATCTGAGGCAGCAATGGCTGTAGTTAAAGGATGTTTTACAGAGGGGTCAAAATGATCCATCCGGATACCTGCATTAAGCACAAGACCCTTATACTCCATTTTATCTTGTATATACCATGCAAATTGCTTTGGTCGAACCGGGTCACCGGTTTGATGATGATGACCAATGTAATGCAGTTCACGTTTATTAAGTTCATCAGAATAATTGCGAGCCCATACACTGTAGTCTATATAGTCAATACCAGTTTTAAGAAGATTGTTTTTATTAAACTGGGTAGTAAAATCGAATTTTACTTGGAAACGATTGCGCGATCCTTCATTGAAAGCATATACATCTCTAGGTAAATTGAACCAATTGTCTTCATCTTTTCTTATTTCCATTGTTGAATCAGGAGTATTCTCAGGAATTTGAGAATTAAGGCTTTTGGAAATTCTTAATTCATAAAATGTTCTTTCTGATAACATATGACTAATTGCCATATAACTCATTTGGTCGTTATTGACTACTTTTCCTGAAGAGGAACTCCCCATTGGTAAGAAAATATTCTTTCCATCATCATTCATTCCTTTAATTCCCCCAACATTCGCTATGGAGTGAAAATTCCAATTTTCAGAATATACTCCACCAAACTTTATCGAAACCTTTGGATGAGGATTTAAAGATAATTTCCATGTGCCTTCAAAATTTGTGGGAGAATAAGATGAAGGGTTAATATTATTAATTCCATTTTTATTTGTTCGACCTCCAAGAAAAAAAGAGACGCCATTCATTAATGGTCCAGAAATATTTCCTTGTAGTGAATAACCGGCAAAGTTTGTGTAATCAATTCTTTTATGTACAAGCTCACCTGTTTTACTATCTACTTCATTTAGCCATTCCGGATTGTCCCATTGCATTTTTCCCTGGTGGATTGCAGCATCATAAAAGTTGGGACCCCAATGATTTGCTCCTCCAAATTCATTACTATATTCAAAATTACCATGAAAGGAATCTGCGCCTTCCTTTGTTACAATATTAATTACCCCTGCTTGAGCATTTCCATATTCAGCGCTAAGGCCGCCAGTTATAATAGAAATTGATTCAATATCATATTTTCCTACACCTGTAAAATTATTTAAGGTTAATCCATCATTGCTTGTCATCTTTACGCCATCAACATAATACACTACATCAGCTGCAATAGAATTCATATCTCCACCACGAATCATTCCTTTTCCATTTACATCCATACCAGGCTCTAATGAAATTAGATCGGCAACAGATTTAACCATTACTGATCTTTCAATATCATCTGAAGTCACAATATATTCACTGAATGTACGATCAACTTCCACCTTTGGTTTTTCTGCAGTTACCTTGACTTCATCCATTCCAATAGCTTCTTCATACAGAGAAAAATTAACTTGTGTAGTTCTATCAGAGTTCACAATCACCGATGTTTTTGTTATGCTTTTGAAACCAATCATTTGGGAAGTAAGACTATAGTTTCCTGGAGCAATATTTAATATAATGTAGAATCCATTTTCATCAGCAGCGGCACCACGATTTGTGCCTAATATCATAACATTTGATCCCGGTAAAGGTTGACCATTTTGGTCAGTAATTGTGCCTTGTATTTTACCTGTTATTCCAGCATAGGATATGGAATATCCAATAACAAGTATTAAGGCTAAAGAGTGTTTAATCGTTCTTGCCATTTTTTTCTAAGTAGAAAAAAAAGACCGCCAGTTTCCTGGCGGTCTTTTAACAAGATTTACTTAACCAGTAATAATTTCTTTGTTTGAGAAAAATTAGCTGATTCAAGTTGATAGAAATAAACACCTGTTGGCATGCTGGATGCATTCCAACTAACTGTATGTCCACCAGCTTGCATAACGCCATTAACTAGCGTAGCGACCTCTTCACCCATTACATTGAATATTGTTAGCTTTGTACTCGCTGTTTCAGGAATATTAAATCGGATATGGGTAGTAGGGTTGAATGGGTTTGGATAGTTTTGACCCAGTTCAAATCTAGTTGCAATTGGAGCTTCATCAGAAATCCCCAAACCTTCTGGTCTATCATTATACCATACTTCATCTATTTGAATTGAAGACGAATCATCATCCGTAACGCCTACTATAATAAAAGTAGGTGCCTCAGTTGTTGTCAATGCTTCATAAGAATATGTAGCCGTATCTGGCATCGCTTCACCATCTGCCCAAGCCGTTACACTAACATTTTGACCCTCAACTACAATCTTCTGCCAGTGCCATGTGCCATAAGTGACTGCAGCATTTGGAACAACATTTGATTCATTAGTTTGGAACCAAAAGTCTCCAATAGCACCACCTGCAGTAGATGCAACCGTATGCACTGCTAGATTAGTGAGAAACTCTGGATCAATCTTTACACATACATGAAATTGATCATTCTGTGTTGGTGTGCCAGTAGTCATCCAACGAAGTTTCACGTATATTTCGGCTGCAGAAGGGGTGATCTCAGCATCCGGATCAGTGCTTTGGTCAATTTGCAACCAACTAGTTGTATTGCCAAATGGATCCTCCGCTCCAACCAATGTTAAATAACCATCTGCAACACTAGCTACGCCCCAGCCCCACCAATTCCAGATCATATCACTTTCAAGTGTTAGGGCTGCAGAGGGTTCTGCTGCAGTTTCAAAAGTCTCAGACCATCCAGCATAAATATTGCTAATACTTAAGACGGTGACCAAGCAAGCTATTATCATTTTTTTCATTTACTTGTACTCCTTAGGTTGTTTATTTGACTAGTAATTATAATTAAATCCTAAACCAATTGTCAAGAACTGTAAAGGCATTACTTCATTTAAGCCCCAATCTTCAAATGGGCGCAAGTAACCAATAGCAGCATTGTAATTGATATCAACAATCAAGTTTAAATTTTTATTTAATACTGTTTCAAATCCAATGCCAACATTTGCACCCCACGCAAAACGTTTATCCGCAATGGGAGAAAGCTGAAATTCCGTATCCAATGGTCTTTTTGATTGGCCAGGATAAATTAAACCACTAACCTTATGATTATAATAGTAAAGACCTAATCCATATGAGGAAAATGGGTTAAGTTTTTTTTGTCCGATTGATCGAGCTTTATCAGGAAAATAGATTCGCGATTTAATTATAAAATCAATCCAGTCCATATTTGCATCAGCATCTGGGCTTTTATAATTATTTCGATCAACGACCCAATAGAACTCTCTATCTGATAGAGAGTTATCACTGAATAATTGATAATGACATTCAATTATAGTTTTTTTGTTTTCATTGTTTTGCACAATGTATTGTAATCCAATTATGGGTGCACTGCCATACCAGTTGTTTAATCCAGATACAGGAATACCAGCACCTGTTATGATACTGAAAGATTGCTGTGCAAGTATTGATTGGAGTAAAAATAGATTAGATAAAATAAATAAATAAAATAGTGAAGATGCGTTAGAATTAAACAATATCTTCATAAATCAAAATATGGTTTTCATACTATATAAGATTAATTTTATGTAAAAATTTATCACAGAATCATCAAAATAAGCTAGATTTGTATTATTATTCTTAATAATACTCATTTTAATAGAATCATTTTCTGAGTTAACATTTTTTTCTCAGCTGTTAGTTTAATAAAATATATACCCGAAGCAACATTTCTCCCGCTCCAATTTTGTTTATAAAACCCAATGTCATGCTCATTGGATACTAGTGTTTCAACTAAGCGTCCATTGATATCAATAATATCAATTTTAACAAATGATTTATTTGGCACTGCATAGGATATGGTAGTTCTATAATTGAATGGATTGGGATAGTTTTGTTTTAACATGTAATCTGTTGGAATTAATAATTGTATTTTTTGCAATCCTGAAGAGATGACTTTTTGACTCGTATCAAAAAATTTATATATCACTGTTGCATCAGTTGGCTCATCGACAGATGCATTAATTTTTATAATGCGTTTTATATTATCAGG
This sequence comes from uncultured bacterium, assembly GCA_964442015.1. Lineage (GTDB taxonomy): Bacteria > Fidelibacterota > Marinisomatia > Marinisomatales > TCS55. The sequence goes on along the minus strand of CAYTYA010000008.1, from coordinate 6,676 downwards.
TTTAAGCATACCAAATTCTAATAAAATTTCACCTTTTTCATTTGAATTCTTTAATAGAGTAAGATTTTGAGGACCAAAAGAAGTATGATTAAGATTTACGTTTCCTTTTTCTGGATCATATTTAACATATAATTGTCCTGAAATAGCTTCCCTTGGTACCTCTTCAATAAAGTCGTTCCAATCTAAAGGTGAACCAATATGTAAAACATCTAATGGCTCATAACCAAATTCATTAATAGACCATGACCACATTCTGATAAAAGTCATTCCATCATCTAAATCATATTGATGATCAAGATGTGGTACAAAGTGAGGCAATTGTCCAGTTGTCGGTCCCAAACCATTAAAAATTGCTTCAGAGTCTGCAAGCCAAAATGTTACAAAACGTGTCAAATCTTCAATATCGATTCTTCCTGACGTATCATAATCACCTAATGCTGGGGTATAAAATTCATAGCTAAAATCGACCGCTTCTAACCCTGCGCTATCTGTCAAGCTACTTATGGTAATGGTAATAGTATCTAAGCTTGCCATAGGCTTATTTAATGTAAGCTGAAATTGATTAGCGTCTGAAGATTCAGTTGTATCCCATGATAATGAATTATAGTGTCTTGCAGAAATTGAATAGTTAAATGACTGTATTGGTTCTGAAAAAGTAATATTAATTGGTTGATCGGTACTGGAGCTTATGGATGAACCGTGCGGGATAGATATTGAACTAACCGTTGGAACCAGTTGGTCTGATAGTTGTAAAGTATCTGTAACTTGTTCTACACCTATGCTATTACCTGCTAAATCAAATACGGAATATCCATTGGCCGCACGTATATATAATTGTTCATGACCACTTGGCGCCGCATCAAAAGACAAATAGCATCTTAAGATTTTTTCTCCTCCAACAACTGGGAATTGGTTTTCATTTGTGATGAAATCCACACTGGCGCTAGAAGCATTCCCTTCATTTTGTATAAATACAATTTCAAAATCATTCGGATCTACTGGATTCGTGACTTCATACGTTCCATAGACTCCTTCTGTAATTGAAAATTCAACATAGGAATTATCAACAGCAATTTCTGCGCTCTCTGAAACAATTGTTGGAGGCAATCTATCTGGCAATGATACTCTTGCGCTTATTGTATTTATAGGCATTTGGTTATTTTCAGGGTCATAAATCGGGTAGGCAGGACCTGCTGGACTAATTGTCATTTCTTCAACGCCACTAGATAATAAATCAGTTACAAAACCAATTCTAACGATTTTCTCACCACCCACTAGAGGTCCTTGATTATTATTTGTAATATTTATAATTGTTGCTTCTGATGCATTTCCATTATTTGCATAAACGGTAGCTTGAAAATGATTTGTGCTTACAGCCCCAGTGGCGCCCAGATTATTATACATGTCTTCGCTTGATGTAATAGTTACAATACTGTCTGCAACAATATTGATATCATTGATTGTAGGTACTAATCGATCAATTAATGTTAGGTTAACTGTGCATTCTGAAACGGATAATCTATTTCCAAGTGAGTTGCATATCGCATATGCATTCGTAGGAGTTATTTGAATTGTTTCCAAGCCACTAGGAGGTGGAGAACTAATGTTTAACACTACCCTTATCGTACTTTCATTTCCAGATAATGGAGTACCATTAGTCTTCGTTAATGAATTAATAACAGCATCATTTGCATTTCCACTATTCTGACTAAAGCTAATATCAAAATCTGTTACCTCTACACCACTTGATGTGTCACTTGCACTAAAAATACCTTCACTAAACTCTAATTCTACATATACATTATTATTTTCTAAGGAATTTCCTGTTAAACGAGGATAGGGATTTAACGTGATTTCACTTGTGCTGTTAGTTGGAAAAGCCAAAGGATTTCCAGAGCCATCAAAAATTTCTTCATTACCATTTGATTGAATAGTAAATGTTTCTTCTCCGCTTGGAGTCCCATCAATACTTAAATATACCCAAATACTATCCTCACCACCTAATAGCGGACCTGATGGACCGGGACGTTGCAAATCTACCATTGTTACATCAGTTGCATTTCCACCATTATCGGAAAATTCTAAAATAAAATCTGATAGCTCAAGGGATCCTGTCCCATTATTATTTGTGTAGACACTTTCAGAAAAGGAAAGAACAACAAATACATTGCTAGTACTAATAGAAGTTGATTGTGTATTAACTGTGGGAGGTGAAATATCTTGTACAGTGTAATTTACTGAAAAACTATTTGTCTGATTATCTGAAAAGTCCTCAATAGTATCTGCAACTACTATCCTAAGTGATCTCATTTCTATTAAGCTTGAATTAGGATTAATGGTGATTACATTACCTTCAATAATCGCAAAAAAAGGTATATTTTCTTCATCTCCATCAACGTATTGAATTGAAATAATACTATTTAGAATATTATTCGTAATAGTTGAATCATTTAATAAACGAATTGCTTCTGAAAATGTAATAGTGAATAGTTCATTTGGAAGAATCAAGCCGGATGGATCAGGTGTAAAAGTAGCTGTAGGGGCTAGGGCATCAAACAGATTAAATGTTCGCGCATTTGTATTTACATCCATAGGGTTGCCAAAATCATCAAACACCTGATTTGCTTTTGGTCTAATAGTAATGGATTCTGTTCCATCAGGAATATTATCAAATTGAAGTGTCATACGTATGGTTAGCTCACCTCCATTAAGAGTCGTCCCAATTTCAGAAGTCATACCAGTTATATTACCAGTCGTCGCATTTCCATCAACAAAATTACTTATTTCAATATCTGAACTGTTTAAACCACCGGTCCCACTTGCATTTGTATAAACACCCTCATTAAACGAAAGATATAGAAATGTGTTATTTTCTTCCAATAGGCTATCAGTTACAACACCAGCAGTAACATCATTTACTATTAATTCTTTATTATTTGCCGGCAATGCATTATTTCCAAAATCTTCAAAGGTATTTGCTGCATAGGTAACCATAATTGTTCTTCGCTCATCTAAATTAACATCTGGGTTTAGAGTGAATTGTTGATCATCAGTATCTACGGAAGCAACAAAATCTATAGAGCTAGTCCCTGTATCTGCATAGGCCAGTGTAAATAGATTTTGAATATTAGTATTATCCACATTCGTATTATTTATTAGCCTTATTGGTTCATTAAACTGAACAATAATATCTTGTGATGGATTAATCGTATCATTTGCCGGTAAAAAATTTGCAATAGGAGGATAATAATCTGTTAGATTAGCAATAACAACAGAGCTTCTTGAGAGACCAATCCCGAATGAATTAAATATTGAGTTACGATCAACAGGTCGAATTGATAGTGTTTCAACGCCGCTTGATTGTCCTCCTGGCGTAACTGCAATATTAATTCTTATTGTATCTTCCCCTCCAACTAGTCCTCCACCATTTAGATTAGTTAGGTTTGAAATTTCTACATTAGTAGCGTTCCCACCATTTTGTGAAAATTCTATTTCAAAATCATTTATTTGAAGGCCTCCAGTTGCGCTCGCTAGCGTATACACCGGGTCAGAAAATACTACTTCAATATAACTATCATCGCTTGCGATGTACGAAGTGTCTATTTCTGGTAGGGCCCCAATTGCAATACCAAAATTTCCAACCTGCGCATTGTATCCATCAACAACAATATAATAGGTGCCCGGGTTTAATGGAAAACTATCTATTAAGCTTGCATACCAACTTGGATCAATATTTGAAGCACCTACTGGACAGAAATCTTGATCTGCATCGTCATGTTCTTGTAAAGATGCATCTAATTGACATTGAGAAGTGTCTTTAATTGCGATAATTGTATCATAATTTGAATATGGGTCACAAGTATCTATGTAAATAGTTCTAGGTGTAGTTAACGTTAGTTGATAAGTATAATCCTCACCATCAGTATACCCTGCAAATGACCAGTCATCACCACGTCCTGTAGTAGAATCAGTATGTGTAAATGGTAAATCTGAAATAACGGAATCCACTACACAATCCTGGGAAAGTCCATTAGCAATTAGCAAATGTATTATTGTCATTATTTTTATTTTATTAAACAATACTAAATTCCTTTAATCCACTAGAATACTTGCTTTGCCATACGTTTTTATATTTATAGGGATATTATCAGGATTAACCATTTTTGTTTTGATACGATCATAAATGAGCTCGGAGTCTACGGAGTTTTTTGTTCGGAAAATTGCAGTTGCTAAGGATGCAGTTCCATTTGAATAGGTGTATTCATCTGTAGCAAGATAAAATGAATACACATCAAAAAATCCCGAACCACCACTATCACTCCAAAAGAATAAAGTATCATATGCATCCACAAATAACTCACCAGATATAATATCGATTAGTTCAAGACTTTGACGAAGATATTCAACACGGAAATGTATTCCAGCAACGTTTTCAACTTCTAATGCATATAAATTAACAGCAAATGTGTCCCCGACACTAAGCTGTTCACCATTTTGATTAGTACTAATTTCATGAGGATTAAAGAATACCGCTGGAGACTCCATGGTTTGTAAGGGAACATCAACCCAGTTATCCAATGGATAATTTGAATCATCACAAGAAAAAGTAAAGATTATTAATCCTAGGATGCTGAAACATGATAATAATCTCAGGTTTAGAATATTGTTATTTGAGTGCAATGGAGAACTTAAATCCTATTTCTTGAGTTAAAGGATCCATCGTTAGCAGTATAGATGAAGGCTCCACTTCGATTTTTCTTGGAGCGACTTGCCAAGTATGAATCATATTTCCAAACCAGTATGCAAAACTAATATTTCGAATAATACGCATATTACGATTTGCGCGATCCATCCTATCTGCATATCTATTAATTATTGGTCGATAATTAATCAAATCTTCTGGTGTGGTAGAAGAATCATATTTTTTATATAAACGATCTGCTGCATTGTTGGATGTCCGGTAGTGATAATAGTTGTATGCCATTAAACTCCACATGGATGCCCACCCTCCAATGATACGTTGACCAATGACAACACGTTTTGAATATACCTGCCCAGAACCAGGAAGAACTGCAGAATATAACATGGCCCATAAAACATGATTTTTATCAAGTTCGAGATCAACTTTTGACTCTAATTCAGGAAAACTGGATTGCCGTAGTGCAAGTCCATCGCTAGTTACCAAAAAACGACTAGCATACAGCGCAGGATTGAGTTCATCATAAAATAGTTTTGTAACCAGCGTATCAACATACTCATGTATTCCATCCATTTCCCCGACATATTCTATAAATCGTGACCGAATAATTTCTTCCATCTGCACAGATATCAAATCTGCACTTAAAGTGAATTTTTCACGATCTCTAACTATTACTCCCATCACAATACGGTCCACATTAAGAAGTTTTCCAATATTTGTTGCACAGTCCACACTTAAACAAGTTGAATAATCACGTGGTTTCTTATCTAGAATATTAAATCGATTATTGTTACCTGATGCTTCAACGCTATAAGGGGTATATCTTGATAAAGTTAGACGAAATCTATCCGAAAGTGTTTGTCCCGCAGCGCTAGATATACCTTGATTGTGAAAATCAATTACTGCAATTGTAGGTGTTGTTTGATCGTAGAGATAGAAGTGGGATGAATCTGGCAGGTCAACTGCAGATATCAATGAAAATAGTGCCGCCGAGGCTATTATTTTCGGACACTTCATATATCGTTCCTCTTCCTTAGGAAGTTTCTCAAATTTATTACTTAAATATCAATCAATTCAATCGCAATCCATTTATAATGAATTAAAAACGTCTTCTAGGATTATCTTGAAACCATTGATCCAAAAATAAATCCATATGATCGAACAACGCTGACTCAAGGTGTTTTTTTAATTCTCTATCAATACTATACCCAATTGATTGATGTTCATATACTTTTGCTAAGCTAAAATTTTTTGTCATTTTATTATCGTTGAAATTTTCAATGTAGTTGTCCATTATCAGTATATAGTTAAAGACTGAAACTTCTACTGTATAGTAAAACCCGGGTACCTCTTCTAAAGGACGTCCAACAATAAACACGCGTAGAAGAGGATATGGTTGATCTTCTTTAATCCAAATTTTATATTGATCAAGTTTTGCAACCACATAGGACTCCACCCACAATGGAGAAATCGCATTTTCTAATCCATCAACAATAATTTCAATTTTTAATTGATCCATTCCTTTTAAGTTTGATTCATGCCAGCGCTCTTGCGGTACAGCGATTGAATGGATTATTGCCAAAGCTAAAATAAGATGATTTAGATGGCGGTTAGTATATATCATTATATAATAGAGTACCCCGGACAGGATTCGAACCTGTGGCCTACGGATTAGAAGTCCGTTGCTCTATCCAGCTGAGCTACCGGGGCATTCAATAATTATGGCGATTGGATGTTCCTTCGGTTAGCATAGCTTAATGAGAGGTAATCCTTAGTAAAAGCCATTAATATTACATTCCTAAAATAATACTATATATAATATGTGTGAAATCTTATTAGTCCGTTAAAATATTATAATTATTGTTGCACATTTATATAACTATAACTAATCTTTAATGAGACTAAGTCTCATTAAAGATTAGTTTGCGTATCTAGGAAGTTTCAGTGTCTTCTATAAAGTTTGGTTCCAAAACAATG
>CAYTYA010000007.1:0-43224 GCA_964442015.1 uncultured bacterium | reverse complement strand
ACTCGCGACCTCCGGCTTGACAGGCCGGCGTTCTAACCAACTGAACTACGATCCCTATAAATCTATTTTTCCCGATAAATTAAACTAGCAGGAATAAGAATAATATACCCTACAAACAACATAATTGGAGCTAACGTCAAACTTTGGAAGCTATTTACTGTTCCGGTTGCCATAATTATATATCCAAAAATAATAAAAAGCACGCCGATAAAAAATATGATATAATTGATCTTATTAAATGACCAACCATCTATTAATTGTATTTTTTCAGGATTATTTTCATTACTCATGAGGCGGCAAAATTACATTACCATAATTGGCATCACAACGTGTTTTTCCTCATAATCCTATTTGCATTTAAAATTAATGTTATTTTATTAAAGTGAATTTTTTTTAAATAATTGTTGACAGATGTATAATTATGTTTTAATGTTGGGGCGGAGAGGAGCATCCATAGACAGTTATGGACTGTCTGTGGGTGTTTTTTTTATTTTTTGATAGAAATTTAAAATAGGAGGCGTATTTGCCATGAAAAAGCAAAAAAATATGCTGTTTTTGGTTATGTCATTATTATGTGTGCAGATGTTATCTGCGCAGGCAATGACTGTATCAGGGACTGTATCAGATGCCCAAACAGGAGAAGCACTACTTGGTGCTCAAGTATTCGTTAAGGGTACGTTTGTTGGGACTACGACTGATGATAATGGTGCTTTCTCATTAGATATTGAGACAGGTGCTACATTGGTTGTTAATTATATTGGTTATAAATCACAAGAAGTAGGCGTTGCAGAAGGTCAGGCTTTATTAAGTGTACAGCTTGAACCGGATGTATTAAAGCAAGATGAAGTAGTTGTTACTGGTCTTGCATCCTCAGTTAAGAGACGTAACCTAGCTACTGCTGTTGCCAAAGTATCTGGCGATGAATTAAATGGTTCACCAAGTCAATCTTTAGATCAAGCTTTAGGTGGAAAATTTGCTGGTGTTCATATTCGCAGAAATACTGGTGCTCCTGGTGGTGGTATGAGTGTGAATCTTCGTGGTGTTGCAACGATAGCAGGTGAGACACAACCATTATATGTTGTGGATGGTATTATTGTTAATAACTTTGCTAATCAATCAGGACTTGATGTTGTAAGTGCAGCCACAGGTGCTGGTAGTCCAAGACCTCAGGGTCAGCCATCAAATCGTATTGCTGATATAAATCCTAGTGATATTGAAAGTGTAGAAGTTCTTAAAGGTGCAAGTGCTGCAGCTATATATGGTGCGAAAGCATCCAATGGTGTTATCATAATTACTACAAAACGTGGTACCTCTGGTAAAACTAAAGTGAACTTTTCACAACGATTTGGTACTAGAAATATAATTAATAAACAAGGTCATCGTGTTTTTGAGACCTATCAAGAGGCAGAAGATCAGTATGGTCCAGACATTGCAGCATTAGGAAATGATGCTGGTGGAAACTGGGCGAATAGAGATATTGATTATGAAGATGCATTATATGGAGAGACGGGTAATCTTAAAGAAACATCCTTAAGCGTAACTGGTGGTAATCAGTCAACTCAGTTTTTTCTTTCTGGTCAGTATCTTGATGAAGGTGATATTATTGTTAATAGAGGTTATGAACGTGTTTCTGGTCGTGCCAATGTTGATCATAGAGTAAATGACAAGTTAAAAGTTGCAACTACTGCATATTTAGCTAATAGTTTCTCTGATAGAGGTATAACAGGAAATGATAATACCAATAAATCCTTTAACTTCTCATTTGGCTTTACTCCAAGTTTCTTGGATATTCGACAAAATGATGATGGATCTTGGCCAGATCATGCCGCAAATCCTTCCAATCCATTGCATACAGCAGCTGTTCTTACTAATGAAGAAACAGTCAATCGTGCAATGGGAAGTACAAGGCTTGATTATAATCTGATGAGAAACTCAGATATGAGCCTTGATTTGATTGGAACTCTAAGTGCTGATTATGTTGGTCAGGAAAATACAGTGTTTTCACCTCCTGATCTTCAAGATGAGAGAGGAAAGTCAAACCCTGGAACATCTGTTTTAACGAATCATAGTAGTTTAAATACGAATGCTTCATTTAATTTGGCGCATCGTATGTCTTTGGGTGGTGCGAAACTTAATACGACTGCTGGATACCAGGCAGAAACACTGGATTATAATAATTCTATGATTATTGCTACTGGTATGGTTGTTACACAAACAAATATCGATCAATCAGCAGCGACCTCTGCATTACAGACAAGACGTAAGCAACAGGATCGCGGTTGGTTTGTTCAAGAAGAAGTAGCCGTTGGTGAAAATATTCATGTTTCACTTGGGGTTCGTTCTGATCGTAGTAGCACCCTTGGTGATACAGAAAAATCGCATATGTATCCAAAGTTTGCAGCTTCGTATCGTACTGGCGAAATAGCGATATTTGATGATTTGAAAATTAGAACTTCTTATGGTGTGACCGGTAATATGCCATTACCATTTGCTAAATATACTGCAATGTCTCCTTTGAATATTGGCGGTATGTCTGGTTTGGTTACTAGTGGCCTGAAAGGTTTAGATGGTATTGAACCAGAGGAAATGACAGAGCTTGAATATGGTTTTGATGGTTCTATCATGAATGGCTTACTTGGTTTTGAGTTCACATTGTATAATCAAAATATAACAGGTTTATTGTTAGAAGTTGAAGAAGCTCCTTCAACTGGTTATACAAATAAGTGGGCTAATGCAGGTGATATGAAAACGGATGGTATGGAATTAGATCTTGTATTAAATCCAGTAAGAACTAGAGATTTGAACTGGGTGAGTAGACTATCTTACTATACTACTTCATCAGAAATAACTAGACTTGATGTTGATCCTTATAACACAGGTGGTTTTGCAACATTTTTAGGTGCATATCGTATCGAAAAAGGTTGGTCACCTCATACAATGGTTGGTAGTGAAATGGATGCTAATGGTGTGCATACAGTCTTAGGTAATGAAACACCAGACTTTGTTATGGGTCTTAATAATAGAGTCCAGTTTGGTGCTTTCAGTCTTGTAGCGCATATTGATATCAAGCAAGGTGGAGATATTATTAATCTTCAAAAATTGATTTCTGATTTAGGTGGTACAACTTTTGACTATGATGATCAAACCTTAGATCTTAATGATGATGGTGCATTTGATGGAAATGGTAATGAGCGTCTGACTGTATTAGGTGGAGTTACTGCTCCATATATAGAAGATGGTAGTTATGTTAGGTTATCCGAATTGAGTTTTAATTGGGATGTTCCTAAATCATTTCTTGCTGGAAAGGTTTCTAGTATGCAGGTAGGTGTTTCAGCCAGAGATATCTGGATGAGCACTGACTATACTGGTTGGAATCCAGATGTAAGTCAATTTGGTAATGTAGCCGTTGGTGGATCTGTAGATACAGGCCCATATCCAATGTCTAAAGCATTATACTTTAATGTTTCAGTAGGTTTATAGGAGGTAAATAATGAATAACTTAAAAAATATATTACCCCTACTTTTCGTAACTTTATGGTTTGGATGTGAAGATCTAGATTTTCCAGATCCAAATGCGCCTTCAACAGATGTTGCAACTGTGCAAACGCTTGTAACAGGTGCGGAGGCAGGTATGCGTTCATCGTATGCTCTTTATCTTCGTGAAGTTAGCTCAGTAGGTCGTGAAACGTATTACTTGGAACCAGCTGACCCTCGCTATACGGGAGAATTACTTAGAGGTCCTCTTGATCCTGGTGGTTTTTTGGTATACTCACCATGGGCATCTCGTTATAGAGTAATAGCAAATTGTCGTATACTTATGACGCAGTTTGCTGATGATGCTGGTGCTTCAGGATTTGCAAAAACGATTGAAGCATATCAGCTATCATTAGTTCTAAATATGCAAAATGAAAATGGTTGTAAAATAGCACCATATAATGGCCTAGAGTCAGACTTTGTATCTAAGTCTGCAGGTTGGGCTGAAGTTGCTGCATTATTAGATGCTGGATATAGTGAACTTAATGGTGCAGGTAGCTCTTTTAGTTTTACGCTTTCTGGTGGCTTTGCTGGATTTGATACTCCTGCTACGTTTGCGCAGTTTAATAGGGCGTTAAGAGCTAGAGTAGCTGTTTATCTTGATGATTGGTCAACAGCGCTTACAGCCTTAGATAATTCTTTCATGGATGCTGCTGGAGATATGTCACATGGCGTATACCATGTATATAGTTCTGGTCAAGGAGATGGTGGAAATGGAATGTATGCGGATCCTACTGCTACATTTGTAAAGCTGATGGCTCATCCTACTTTTAAAGATGAAGCTGAAGCTGGTGATCCACGTTATTCCAGTAAAGTGGTTGAGCGTGCTACAGAAATTACATATGATGGGTTAACCAGTAATGAAGCACCTATCATGTGGACAGGTGATTATGATCCAGTTGCCATTATTCGTAATGAAGAACTAGTACTTCTTAAAGCGGAAGCAAATATTGGTAATGGTGGAGATGGACTTGCAGAAATTAATGTTGTGCGTGCTGCGCATGGATTAGCAGATGCTGCAAGTGGTGGTTTAACACAGTTACTACATGAAAAACGTTATTCCTTATTTCTTGAAGGACATAGATGGATTGATATGAGACATTATGGTCTTACAGGTGAACTTCCTTTAGATAGGGACGGAGATGTGGTTTTTGATTCATATCCACAACCTGAATCAGAAGTACCTGGTAGTTAATTTCATAATAGATATTAATTATGATTATAAAAGAGGCTCTTTTTAGAGCCTCTTTTGTTTTCGGTTCGTAATTGTTATTTTTTCTTAAGGAGGTAACCATGAAAAATTATATTTTCATTTTCTTTGCATTAATAATTATTTCTTGTTCTGAGGAAGTAGGAATTGTTCCCGATTATGTTCTTTCAGCAGAACAAAAGCATAATAAGTTTAGTAGCGCTATTCCACCGGTTGTAAGAGTTCCTACTGGATCAGTTATTAAAGTTGATACCCATGAGGCATCAGATGGTCAACTTCATCGAAACGCGAATATTGATGATCTTAAGAATATTGATTTTGGCCCAATTCACCCTCTTACTGGACCAGTATATGTTGATGAAGCTGAAGTAGGTGATATTCTAGCTATTGATTTATTGGATATAGAATTGCATGATTATGGTTGGCAAGCAATTGTCCCTGGTTTTGGTTTTCTTTCTGAACGATTTCCAGATGCAAAACTAACTGTTCATAAAATTAATACACTTACGAGTACAGCCACTTTTAATGATAAAGTACAATTAGATCTAAAACCATTTCCAGGTGTAATGGGAGTTGCTCCTGCAACTGATGAGATGTTAAGTACTATACCTCCAAGAGCAAATGGGGGTAATATGGATGATCCTAATTTAACAGAAGGTACTACAGTATATTTTCCAGTCTTTGTTAAGGGGGCTTTATTTTCGATTGGGGATGCACATGCTATACAGGGTTTAGGTGAGGTGTGTGGTACGGCAATAGAGGCACCTATGACTATTACATATAGGGTACGTGTTATAAAGAATAAGCCAACAATTAAAGAACCTCAATATGAAAATGATGATTATTATGCTGTAACTGGTTTTGGAGAGACTATAGATATTGCTACAAAAAAAGCTGTTAATTATATGATAGATCATTTAACAAATAATTACGATATAACAGATGAAGATGCATATATGTTATGTTCTTTAGTTGGTGATCTTCATATTGCTGAAGTAGTTGATGTACCTAATATGTTAGTTACAATGCATTTTCCTAAGAGCATTATTAATCAATTATAATTCTAATATATTAAATACAGGCAATTATTTATTTTTTTACAATGATTTGACTTTGTTTTAGTTAAATCATTACCTTTCCGCCCCACAAATGCTGGATATAAAACAGTTTAATCCGGGGATAAGAACTGTAGGTAGTATTGCTGGTATAGTTATTGCAAGCATATTAGCATTCTATTTATTAGTTATTTACTGGCCTCAGTCTAATCCCTATAAACGTGTGGAAATTAATATTCCAAAGGGGGTCACTCTATCTGAGATAGGTGATATCTTAAAAAAGAGAAGTATTATTTCAAACAAAAGAACATTTACAATGGCAGTAAAATCATTAGGACATGAAAAACATATTCCGGCAGGTCGATATATTCTAGATAATGCACTTAATAATAGGACTATAATTAACCAATTGGTCTATGGAGTTCCTTCATTAAAAAGAATAACTGTTTTAGAAGGATGGACAATTGATGAAATAGCGAATGAACTAGAAGCAAAAATTAAAATAAATAAAAAGAAATTTTTACGTTTATGTCATGATAAGAGAAAGATAAAATTATTTAATCTTCAGGGGAGTTCATTTGAAGGTTATTTGTTTCCTGATACCTATTCTTTTGCTGAAGGAATTGATCCTTATTTAGTGTTGACTAGGATGGTAAATGAGTTTAAAAATAATATTTCAAAATCTATGGAAGTACAGGCTCAAGAACTCGGTTTATCTATACTAGAGGTAATTACATTAGCATCTATTATTGAGGGTGAAGCAATATACGATTCTGAACGCTCAATTATTTCAGCAGTATATCATAATCGATTAAAAAAAGGCATGAAATTACAGGCAGATCCTACTATTCAATATATAATTGATGATGGCCCAAGACGTTTACTTAAAGATGATTTAAAAATTAAATCAAATTATAATACATATCTTTACAAAGGATTGCCACCTGGCCCAATAAATAACCCTGGAAGAGAATCTATTATAGCAGCATTATACCCTAGTGTTAATGAATATTTGTATTTCGTAGCTAAAGGTGATGGATATCATACATTTACAAAAAATGAAAAAGATCATAATGAGGCCAAAAGAAAATTTCAAGAAGTTCGTAGGAGAGTTAATAGACAGAAGAATAAAATGGAATCTGAAGGGAAATAATTGAATCATATGCAGTTAAAAAAATTAAATAATAGCCAAAAAGCCGCTGTAGAAGCAGTTGATAAGCCAATATTAATTTTTGCTGGAGCAGGAAGTGGTAAAACAAGAGTGCTTACTTTCAAAATTTCACACTTAATTAAAAAAGGAGTTGCGAAGCCTGAAGAAATATTAGCAGTTACGTTTACAAATAAAGCTGCTGAAGTGATGAAACAGCGAGTTAATGCATTATTAAAAAACAATCCTCAAGTTATCAATATTGGAACTTTTCACTCTATATGTGCGAAACTTCTTAGAAATGAAATAAAACACTTAGGGTTTACAAAGAATTTTGCTATTTATGATAGGGCTGATCAAATTTCTTTAATAAAGATAGTTATGGCAGAATTGAATATATCTAAGAATAATGTTATGCCAAAAACAGCACTAAATAAAATTAGTTTTTATAAATCCAAACTTATAGATCCTAAATCTGCTATAAAATCTGCAAAAACAGTACAAGATAAAATTATAATTGATATTTATAAATCTTATAATAAATCACTAAAAGAGAATAATGCTGTGGATTTTGATGATTTATTGAATTTTCCATTAGAGATTTTTAATAATCATCCTAGAATACTAAGTAAATATCAAAAGTTGTGGAAATATATTCTGGTTGATGAATATCAGGATACAAATAAGGCACAATTTTTACTTATTAAAATGTTAGCTGAAAAACATAGAAATATTTGTGTTGTTGGAGATGATGATCAATCTATATATGCTTGGCGAGGTGCCGATATAAGAAATATTCTAGATTTTGAAAAAGATTTCCCTGAATGTGAAACTTTTACTTTAGAAAACAATTATAGATCTACAAATCAAATATTACAAGCTGCACAATCTGTTGTTCGTAATAATTCAGATAGGGTTGATAAGGATTTATTATCAGTAAATGGTGAAGGTGATTTGATTGGTGTTATTAAAACGCATGATGAAATGGAAGAAGCTGATGCTGTAATTAATGCTTTACAAAAAGAAATAAAAATGAAAAAGCGTACTTTTAATGATTTCTCTATACTCTATAGAACTAATTCTCAATCTAGAGCTTTAGAAGATAGTTTTCGTAGAAGTGCTATTCCTTATAAAATTATTGGCGGAACTAGGTTTTATGAAAGAAAAGAAGTTAAAGATGTTTTAGGTTATTTACGTTTAATTATAAATATAGATGACACAATTTCTTTAAGAAGAATAATAAATTTTCCTCCAAGAGGAATAGGGCTAAAAACAGTTGATAAATGTTTTATCCAATGTGTTAAGGATAATAAAAAAATGTTTGATGTACTTAATAACCCAGAACCCATGAAAATTCGAGGAAAACAGGGTGATTCACTAATAGCTTTTTATAAACTAATAAAGAAGTATAATCAATTATTACCAAAACTAAATGCTAGTGAACTAGCGAGAGCTCTAGTTGAAGAAGTAGGTATACTAAAATTTTATAAACAACAGGATAATTTAGAAGATAATGACAGATATGATAATGTATTAGAGATATTGAACTCTATTGATGAGTTTATGGATAGAAAGCCTGGTGCATCAATATCTGATTTTCTTGAAGAAGTTTCATTATTGACAGATATAGATGAATGGAATACGGATGATAATTATGTAACAATGATGACAGTTCATGCCTCAAAAGGACTTGAGTTCCCAGTTGTATTTGTAACTGGTCTTGAAGATGGCTTATTTCCCTTATCAATCGCTTTGAATGAACAACAAATAATGGAAGAAGAAAGACGATTATTTTACGTTGCTTTAACAAGATCACAGGAAATGGTTTATTTATTATATGCTACTGATAGAAGAAGAAGTGGTTCTGATAGTTGGGGCGGGGTAGCCTCACGTTTTATTAAAGAGATTCCTCAGGATTTTGTGGAAAACATATCATTTTCTTCAGCAATGACTAGAAAAATTGTTAAGACAAAAACTGGTGCAATAAAGATGAAAATAAAACGAACGATTACAACGTTTGATGATTTTAAGGTAGGTGACTTAGTTGAACATGCAATTTTTGGTGAAGGAAAGATTATGGCATTAAGCGGTAGTGGAGAAAACCAAAGAGTCGGAGTCGTTTTTAAAGATGGATTGAAAAAGAAACTTATAGTTAAATTTGCTAAACTAAAGAAGATACCATAACAATTGACAAAAGTTTATGAGTAAAAACTTACAATTATTAATGGATGCTTTACGAAATGAAGGTATGCGTTATACAAAACAAAGAAAACTTGTTTGGGATGAGATTTGCCGAAGTAAAGAGCATCGAGACGCTGAAGAAATTTATTTAAAAATCAATAAGAATGGTAGAAAAGTATCCAGAGCTACCGTATATAGGACAATTGACGTACTTGTTAAAAATAATCTTGTTAGACAATTAGAATTAGGTGATGGTAGAAAGCGATTTGAAAATAAACTTGATAACGCTCACCATGATCATATTGTTTGTCTAAGTTGTGGTGATATTCAAGAGTTTGTCGATGATCTTATTGAAAATCAACAAGACAAAATAGCAAAAAAACACAATTTTAAAATTGTTAGACATATTCACCAGCTATTTGGTCTTTGCAACAATTGTAAATAAAACTAGAATTATTTACAATTCGCAATCTTATCTGATATTTAGATATTTCTCATAATACAATAATTTTAAATTTGATATTCTTGACTTTTCATATTGTTTTTGGAAAATTCATGTGCCATGAAATCCATTACATCAATAGATAAGTTTAAAGAAGGAGATTCTATACAAGGTTTCTTTTTATGTTTCGAGAAGCATATTAGACATAGCCGCAATGGTGATTTATTTATTGATTTAAGATTGCGTGATAAAACGGGATCAATAAATGCAAAAATATGGGATAATGTAAATGAATTAAAAAAGAAATTTAATTCTGGTGATCCTGTAGCTGTATCAGGTATTATAGAATTATTTATGGAAAGACCACATTTAATAATAAAAAAAATAAATCGCGCATCAGTTCAATATTATGGTCGATATGGATATGATCCATCTTTAATTGTTCCTACATCAAAAAAGAATGCATCTGATATGTGGAAATCTATTGTGAAGATAATACGATCTATGAATTCTCCTCATCTACGAAGATTAGTCAGTATGGTATATAAGAAAAATAAAGAAATTTTATTGATACATCCTGCAACTGTGAACTTACATTATAATTATCGTTCTGGATTTATTGAACATATACTATCAATGGCTACAATTGCTGAGCAATTGATTAAACATTATAAGGTAGATCGTGATTTATTACTCACTGGTATTTTTCTTCATGATATAGGAAGACTTGTTGAAATATCTTCTGATCTAGAATCAAATTATACGGATGAAGGTAAATTTATTGGCCATGTAATACTTGGTAGAGATATTGTAAGGTCAACCTCAAAAAAAATAAATAATTTTCCAAAAAAAGTTCAAACTAAGATTGAACATCTAATAATTTCAGAACATAGTAAATATGAATGGGACAATAAAATGAGGCCTAAGACACCTGAATCATTACTATTACAACTTATTAAGAATATTGATTCAAAAATGAATTTATTTACTTTGGCTATTGATGAAAGTAATGATAGTGGTAATTGGACAGATACCCATAATATTTTTAGAACTTCACTCTTTAAAGGTAGTGATGATTCAAAATAAATTCAAATTATCTTATATTTATGATTCCAGTCACTTTGTAAAACAAGCTTTAATCTTTTTATTACAAGGCATGTATTGAAAAAAATCTTATTTTTTTGCAACCTTTTTTCTATATCTATTTTTGCAAATGAATTTATTAATTACCCATATGATTGGACTAATCATTTTGGTGTTATATCTAAAAATGGACGTGTTATTTGGAATGATGATTGGAAGTATGGAATACTCTTTTTTGATGGAACATTTACAAATTATCCCAAACGTTATGGATTAGATATTAATAAGGATTTTACCATATATAATAATAGTTCTCCTCTCTATAAAGAGCCTAAATTAGATTCAGCTTATGTAAACACTCGTATCCAATACACACAAGGTGATTATTACCTTGATATGTTATCTATTAATTCAACATTTACAGATAAAATAAGATTATTAACTATGAATGGATATAAAAAAACATATACTGGACCTTATGCTGAGTATAGCTTGGGCATAATAAAACCAATACAACAATCATATTTCATTGAATACAATACAACTCACTTTCAGGCTACAATAGGTCATTTTCTAACATCAAGTGGAATACCTGATAGTAGTGCAAATGGATCTTTAAATGATAGAATATTTAATGCAAGTATTCTTACGAAAGGTACTATAGGTAACTGGAAGTGGACATTTCATGGATCTCAGTTTAATCAGAAATATGAAGTTCAACATTCATCATGGAATAATCCCTCAATTCAACATCTTACTAGATCAATGATAGAAGCAAAAATTGTTAATGTAATTAAGGATTCAATTTCGATTGGTTTTGGATTTTCAGGCAATCTTAGAGGACTTTCTGATATTTATTCTTTTTCTTCAACAGAATGGGGTTCTATATACTCAAATATATTTATAAAAAACTTCAATATTAAAGGAGGAGTTTCTTCTATTAATAATAAGTATAATCATTTTATAAGATTATTATTTGATTTAGGTGGAGAAGATAAAGGCGTATCTTTTGAAGCAAGTAGAAAAATAAAACCTAGTTATGAATTTATGCCATTAAATAACATTAATTCACATTCTGTAATAACAAATTATTTTTGTTTAAATGCGAGATATTCTTTGTCAAGATTTAATATTATGACAAATATTTTTTCACAAAAATTTTTACAAACGTATAATGATAAACTAGAAATATTAGGTAGTGATATTAATCTAAATTTCACTATTTCTGATAATTGGACTTTATCAGGATATTTGCGTCATTTGACAAAGACAAATATTCTTACTGATGGTATTGGAGATCTTATAGAACTTAGTATTTCTGGAAATGAAAAATTATTTAATAACAATATGATATTATTTTTTGATTTAGGATTTACTGGATGGATCAATCGTAATTCTGAAATTAGCTTTAACCCATTTTATTGCACACCAATTTTGATTGAAGATCCAGATTTTATTCTAAAGGATCAATGGAACTTAAAATCTACGATTTCTTTAAAGGTTTCATCTTTAAAGATTTCATGGAAAATGAATAATATTTTAAGTGCATTACAATCAAAAATTGATAGTATTAATGAGGAAAAAACTATGATTATAAATAATTATCTATTGCATCAAAATAATCGCAATATGGGTAGGTTAGTGGAAATCCATATTGATTGGTATTTCTCAGATTAATTTGAAATTTCCCAAATTGCATAGTCTCCAGGAGATGCATCTACAATATAAGTAAAACTATGCTCTCCTGAGTTATTATGTATATATACCGTATCTGGGCCATTAAAGTCAGTTGTAGTACCCATAAAAATATAATTATTATGTGCATCTGCAGAATAAATACTATTTGTATTATATGAGCCAATCTTTGAAGTTTTATTTATTGAAAGGTTAGATTTTATTGGTGCAACGCCACCTTCAAAAGTTCTATATGTTTGTTCATTAATTTTCATTATGTCTCCGCCGCATACGATTCCAGTATCATATTCTTTTATTTGAATGGATCCTGAAAGAATATCTATTTGACTAGTGCCATAATAAGTTTCTGTCCAATCAGGGCTATAATATGTTCTTGATATCCATAATAAACTACCTTCTATAAGCATTTGCTGTGGACCATTACCAACTTGAAGTGTTTCCACAATCTGTTTCGAATTAATACTTATTTTTTCTACAGTGCTGCCTGAACTTATTGCAACCCATAGATGTGTACCATCAGAAACAATACCTTCAGGCATACCATTTACTTTGATGGAGTCTTCAATAAAATAAGTTTCTAAATTTAAAATTTTAACATCATTACTATTCCAATTAGTGAAATACAACAAGTCATCAACGATTACCATTTCCCTTGGTCCAGAATTCTGAGTACTAATTTTTATTCCAGGTAGGCTTAATCCTGATGATGTAATAGTATATATTTTTATTAAATGGCTATTATTAATTAATACAAATAATTTATCATCATATACTTTTATTGATTGAATTACGTCTCCTATATTTGAAACTTTTTGTATTTGATTTGGTCCTTGGAAAACTGTAATTGAAGCATTGCTCCTTCCAAAATTTCCTTCTGAAGCTATAAAGGTGATTCTTTCCTCATTATCAAATCCGGCATTATTATTGCAAGAAATAAATAAAAATAACATAAAAATAAATTTACTCTTCATCATTTTCCTTCTCATCTATAAAAAATAATGGCGCTATAAATTAATCCTAAGCAATTACAGTAGCGGGAACCATGACCGAATTACACGACCTTCCCTAAATAACTCTTTCTGAATGATTGTTTAAGATTATAATTTTTACACAAATAATCAAATAGCTATTTTATTATTTTTTATGGAATTCTTGTTATATAGAAAGTATGTAGAATAAATTCCTTGTTAAATATTTCATCTTAATAACCATGAAGACAAACTATTTTACAATAAATGTATCTGTAGCGAATATATATGATAAACCTGATTTCACATCACAGATAGTTACTCAAGGTTTATTAGGTGAGTCTTGCAAGGTTTTAGAGAAAAGTGATAATTGGGTTAAAATTCAGCAGTGGGATAATTATAAAGGTTGGATTAATAAAAACCAGGGTGTGCATTCGGAAAATAAATATGATTGTAAACTAACTGTTTTTGAGATGGATGGGGTAGTAATTCAAAGAAATGGTAATAATATCATCAGAGATCTAACTTTTGGTAATAAACTTATTGGAAAAGCGAAAAATGGAGGTTTTGATTTGGTGTTGCCTGATGGAGAAAAAGGTTGGACCAATACTTTATTAGGTAATATGACTGATAAACCTAGCAGAAAAAGCATTCTTCGTTTAGCACGATCTTTTTTGGGTACTCCTTACCTTTGGGGGGGGAAATCTCCGCATGGTTTTGATTGCTCAGGATTTATTCAGTCTGTTTTTTATACTTTTAATATTGAACTACCTCGAGATTCTTTTCAACAATATGAATTCTTAAAAAAATATAAAATAAATCGATATGAAGTACAGGAATGTGATTTACATTTCTTTAAGAATAATAATAAAGTTTCTCATGTTGCACTTGCGGAGGAGAATGGGTACTATTTGCACTCTCAAGGTTGGGTCAAACAAGAAAGTTTTGATAAAAAATCACCAAATTTTAATCAAGATTTGGACTCTAAATACACCTTTTCAGTATCAATGAAGGAAATTTTAGATTAATGAATAATTATGCCACTAAAAAATGTTCATTGCTTAGCCGAGCTGTACTAGTATTAAATTCAAATTATGCTCCAATGACAATTACCACATCCAAAAGAGCTATTTGTTTATTTTTCCTTGATAAAGTTGATGTTATTGAATCCTATGATGATAGTATTCATTCTCCAACTAGAGCTTTACAACTGCCAAGCATTGTTAAAGTAAAAGATTATGTTAATTATAATAGTATGAATGTTGTATTAAGCAGGAAGAATATATTATTAAGAGATAAACAACAATGTCAGTATTGTGCGATCAAATCAAGTATATTAACTATTGATCATATTATTCCTAAAGAAAGAGGTGGTTATGATTCGTGGGATAATCTTGTAACTGCATGTCAGGATTGTAATAGGAAAAAAGGAAATAGGACCCCAGAAGAGGCTAGAATGCCTTTATTAAAATATCCTAAAAAACCCAATAGAATTCATTATTTTCAGCAATTTATAAAGGAATCCCAGCGAAATTGGAAACCTTATTTATTTTTAGAGGCATTTTGAGGTAAATATTTGAAAAGAGTATTAAGTGGCATACAGCCTTCTGGGTCTTTGCATATTGGGAATTATTTTGGTATGATGAAAAGAATGATTAAATACCAAGATGAGAATGAACTATTTTCTTGTATTGTAAATTATCATGCTTTAACAACAATAAATGATCCGGAAGTTTTAAGAAATAATACGATTAATGCCGCTTTGGATTTTTTTGCATTAGGATTGGATCCCGAAAAATCTACTTTTTGGATTCAGGCAGATGTTTCTCATGTTACAGAGTTTACATGGATCATCTCAAATGTTACAAATATCGGATTGATTGAGCGCTCTACTTCATATAAAGATAAAATTTCAAAAGGTGTTATGCCAAATATGGGTTTATTTAGTTATCCTTTACTTATGGCGTCAGATATTTTGTGTTTTGGAAGTGAGATTGTGCCTGTTGGAAAGGACCAAAAACAGCATTTAGAGATTGCCCGCGATATTGCTATAAAATTCAATAAGATTTATGGAGATATATTAGTTGTTCCTGAAGAAGATATAGATGAAAACACTCAATTAGTACCAGGAATAGATGGGCAAAAAATGAGTAAATCATATAATAACATTATTCCAATATTTGGTGACGAAAGTTTTATCAAAAAACAGATTATGTCCATAGTTACAGATTCTACACCTGTTGATAAGCCCAAAGATTTGAATTCTCCTTTGTATAGATTATTTACATTATTTCTAAGTGAAAAAGACAAAATAATATTGCAAAATAAATTTCTTAGTCCAGGTTTACAATATGGTAAAGTAAAAGCTGATTTATTTGATACTGTTATGGATTATTTTAGACCTTTTAGAGATAAAAGAGAATATTTATCCAATAATTTAGATGATGTTTTAAATCATTTAACTCTTGGTTCAGAAAAAGCAACTTTAGTTGCAGATAAAATTATTGATAAAGTAAGAACTGCCACTGGACTAGATTATTCTTTAAAATAAATGTATAAAGTAGAATTAGAGAATTTTAGTGGTCCACTTGACTTGTTATTATATTTTATACGTCGTGATAAAATTGATATTTATGATATCCCCATTTCTTCGATTACAAAAGAATATATGGATACTTTGGAAATGTTAGAAAATTTGAATTTAAATATAGCTGGTGAGTTTATTTTGATGGCGGCAACTTTAATGAGTATTAAAGCAAAAATGCTTTTACCTAAGCCTGAATTTATTGATTTAGATGAAGAATCTGATCCTAGGATAGAGTTAGTTCAACAGCTACTTGAGTATCAGAGGTTTAAAGAAATGTCTTTTGATTTAAAACAACTAGCCGAAGAACGAAGTCATTATCATACACGTGGGATGAAAATGAGAACTCCAGATTATAAAGAACATATAACTGAGCATTTAAAAGATGTTACAATTTTTGAGATAGCGCGTATTTTTAAAAATGCAATGGAAAATATGCCAGTTATTCAACCCTATGAGCTTCATAGAGAAGAGATACATTTAGATGCTCAGAAAGAAATAATTTTAAAATCTTTTGATATGCAAGGTTCTCTAAAATTTTCCTTTTTGTTAGATAAGTTAAAATCAAAGATTGAAGTTGTTGTAACTTTTTTAGCTATTCTAGAATTAGTTAGAATGCGGAAAATCGTTGTCATTCAAAATAAGATTTTTGGTGAAATGGAAATGCAAAAAATTGAAGCAGAAGCATAATTATTGATGAATAAATCTGAAAAATTACAAATACTTGAAGCTCTACTTTTTGCTGCGCCTGAGCCTCTATCACAAACCAGAGTTAATTTAATTTTTCAAAATGATGCCCCAAAATTAGATGATGCAATTGAAAAACTTAATACGTACTATAAAAAAAATAAAAGGTCATATACCATTAACAGTATTGCGGGAGGATACCAAATCACTACTCTTCCTAAATATGATAAATGGATTAAAAGAATGTTTGATAAGTCTGGTAAAATAACATTATCAACAGCTGCAATTGAAACACTTGCAATTGTAGCGTATAAACAACCAATAAATCGATTTAATGTAGAATCAATCCGTGGTGTAGATTGTAGCGGCGTAATTAAGACTTTATTAACTAAAAATTTAATTAAAATTAAAGGTCGGGATGATTCACCTGGACGTCCACTATTATATTCAACTACAAATGATTTTCTAGAAAATTTTGGATTAAATCGAATATCTGATTTGCCAAAGATAAAGGAAGTAGCGGAATTAACTGATCAAAATATGCTAGAAAAAATGAAATTAGATAGTTTACAATTAAATCAATCTGATAATTCAAATGACATGTCAATTGATAATAATTCTACATCCAATTTATTACCCTCATAAAGTAATTAATGCGTTTAAATAAATATTTAGCGCTATCTGGAGTGTCTTCTAGAAGGATGGCAGATGATTTAATTAAAGCTGCCACTACTACTGTTAATGATATTGTAATAACAGATCCAGCATTCCGTGTAAAAGATGATGATATTATAAGATATGATGGTAAAAATATCAAAATTAATCAAAACCATATAGTTATTATGTTTAATAAACCAATAGGTGTAATTACTAGTATGGATGATCCAAAAAATAGACCTATTGTTGCTGATTATTTTCCAACAAAGATGAGGCTTTTTCCTATAGGAAGATTAGATAAAAACACAACTGGTTTATTATTAGTGACAAATAATGGTGATTTAGCTAATAAGCTTATGCATCCTAAAAACCTTATCCCTAAAATTTATGAAGCAGAAACAGATACGATTTTTGATACTGCATTAATTTCAAAAATAAAAAAGGGAGTTTTTATTGGCTATAATCAATGGGCAAAAGCAAAAGTTCTTAATCAAAAAAAGAATAAAAGTAGAATAATAGTCACCTTACAATTACATCATGGTAAAAATAGAGAAATAAGAAGGTTATTTAATAAAATTAATAGAAAATTATTTAGTTTAAATAGAGTAAAATATGGTGATTTGAAATTAGGAAACTTACCATTAGGTAAATATAGAGAATTAAATAAAACAGAATTAAATAAAGTCCAAAAATCTTTAAATGATTAATAACTTAATTATTCCAATTTTTAAATTATATTCCATTTCATTGGTTTTAAATGTACATAATAGTAAATTTGCCAGCTTTTTGAGAAGGTGATTAAATGATAATTGCTATTGATGGACCTGCTGCATCTGGTAAAAGCACTACGGCTAAATTAGTTGCTGAAAAATTAAAAATAACTTATTTAGATACAGGTGCGATGTATAGAGCTTTAACTTTACATTTGTTAAAGTCTAATATAGATTTTAATAATGTTGATAAAGTTTCTACAATTCTTGGTAATCTCAGTATTGAGATGTATGATTATAAAGGTAGAAATATAATTAAACTAAATGATGAGGATATCACAGATCAAATAAGGTCAAGTAATGTAACTGATAATGTTAGTGAAGTTAGTGCATTACTTATTGTTCGACAATCTATGGTTGTTATGCAAAGAAAAATTGGAAATAAAACTAATTGTGTAGTAGAAGGACGAGATATAGGTACTATTGTATTTCCAAATGCTGATTATAAATTCTTTATGATAGCAGATATAAAAATGAGAGCTAATAGGAGACTAAATCAATTAAATCAGCTAGGTTCTAATAAAACATATGATGAGGTTGTTTCTGATTTAGAGATAAGAGATTATAAGGATACAAATCGGGATAATTCTCCTTTGCGAAAAGCAGTAGATGCAGTTGAAATTGATACTACAGAGCTAACTATTGATGAACAGGTTATTAAGATCATTAATCATATAAAAAATAAATAAAGTAGGAATAATATGTCTGAAGAAAACAAAAAAGAATTGACTATTGAAGAGGAAGAAGTAAATATCCCTGATTCCAGTAATGATTCTAATAATTTAGAAGATTTACCTCTAGTTGCTATAGATAATAAAGATGATAAAAGTAGTACATCTGATATTCTATTAGATTACTTAAATCCTAAATTATTTGAAGATATTCGTACTATTGATATAAATGATTTGATTTCAAGTACTGATGAATTTTCAGTCAAAGATGAAGTAAAGGATCAATATCTTGGTTCAATCTCTGATATATCTGAAAACCAAGTTCTTTCTGGAAGAGTAATTGGAATGAATGAAAAAGAGATCTTAATTGATATTGGATTTAAATCTGAAGGAATAATTGATCGTTCAGAATTTCCAGAAGATGCAGTCCCTCAAATTGGTGATCAGATTGATGTTTATCTTGAATATCTTGAAGATAGAAATGGTAATTTAGTTCTATCAAAAGAAAAAGCAGATTTTATGCGAAATTGGAAAGAGATAAGAAAGTACTATGATACTGGTGAAATATTTAGTTGTAAAATTATTAAAAGAATTAAAGGTGGTATGATAGTAGATATTAATGGTTTACCTGGATTTCTTCCTGGAAGTCAAATAGACGTAAGACCAATTAAGGATTTTGATAATTTTCTTGATAAAGATATTGAAGTTCGTGTTGTTAAACTTAATGAGGCGCGAAAAAATATAGTTGTATCTCATAAGGTGATAATAGAAGATAGTCTTCAAGAAAAGAGAGAAGAATTTCTTTCTGAGATTGAAGTTGGTCAAATAATAGATGGAAGAGTAAAAAACATTACAGATTTTGGTGTTTTTATTGACTTAGGAGGAATTGATGGTCTTCTTCATATTACGGATTTATCTTGGGGTAGAGTGAACCATCCTAGTGAAATTGTTGAATTAGATGAGACGATTACGGTTAAGATAATTGATTATGATGA
The DNA here is from genome assembly GCA_964442015.1 of uncultured bacterium. Taxonomy (GTDB): domain Bacteria; phylum Fidelibacterota; class Marinisomatia; order Marinisomatales; family TCS55. Next base: position 23,545 of record CAYTYA010000007.1, on the reverse strand, counting down.
TAGCAAACAGAGAGTTTCTCTCGGTTTAAAACAACTTATGCCTCATCCTTGGGAAAATGTTGAAGATACCTATCCAATTGGATCGAAGGTTAAAGGTAAAATTGTAAGTTTAACAAATTATGGAGCTTTTGTCGAATTAGAGGCTGGTGTTGAAGGGTTAATTCATGTTTCTGAAATGTCTTGGACTCGCCATATTAAGAATGCATCCGAAATTTATTCTATTGCTGAAGAAGTAAATGCAGAAGTACTTGCAATTGATAAAGATGATAGGAAGATAAGCCTTGGCGTTAAACAGTTAGAACCTGATCCCTGGGATGATATTCAAGAAAAATATATTGTTGGTGCCTTGCATAAGGGTAAAATTGTTAATATTACACAATTTGGTGTATTTGTTGAACTGGAAGACGGAATTGAAGGATTAATACATGTGTCTGATTTATCATGGACAAAAATAGTACGTCACCCTAAAGAAATGGTTCAGAAGGATGATAATATAGAAGTAAGCATTCTTGAAGTAACTCGTGAAAATAGAAAAATTTCACTTGGTCTAAAACAAATATCAGAGGATCCTTGGCCAGATTTAATAAAAAAATATGAAACTGGAAAAGAGGTTTCTGGAGAAATAATAAAAATATTAGATAAGGGTGTTATTTTAGAACTTGATGATGATGTAGAAGGAATTGTTCCATTTAGCTCTAGATCAATTAAAGGTCGTAAAGAAAAATTATCAAAATATAAATCAGGAGATAAAATATCTGGCTTAGTAATGGAAGTAAAACCAGATGAAAAGAAGATCGTGATTTATATTGAAGAATTATCTGATAAAAATAATTCCAGTTCTAAGGGTGATGTTGAAGAATTTTTAAGTGGACAAGATGAACCTGCTGCGCAAAAAATTGAAATACCTGAAGAATTAACAGATAAATCTTCCGAAGAAGAGTCAGCCGAATAATTTTTAATATATTGTTTAAAGTTGACTGATCTTTGAAAGAATCAAATTTCATAACTTTTTTAAATAATAAGCAATTTGGTGCACGTCTAGGCTCATTTGGCTTGGCTGTATTTCTATGGCTTTTTGTAGTTAGTAACAATAATTATTCTACAATTATTAATATCCCAATAGAAGTCAGAAATCTTAATGAAAGAAAGAAAGCCTATAAAAAGGAAATACCTCAAACAGCAAAAGTTCGATTTAAAGGAAAAGGGCGATCTATAATAAAGACTTTACTTTTTAAAGATTTTGTAAAAGATTTTAAATTAGTTATCGATCTTGATAGAATTTCCGAGGAATACAACTTTTATTTAAATGATTATTATAATAGATACCCTCAGAAGGTTTCAATTCCATCAGCTTTTGAATTACAGTATGTTGAAGTTGTCTATCCTGATTCAATATATATTAGTTTAGATGAGTATATGGTTAAGAATGTCCCTATTAAAACTATGATAGTCATAAATCCTACTCCAGGTTATATAAAAGTTGATAAACCATCTCTTGATTCAAGTTTAGTAACAATTGCTGGAGCAAAAAATGCGATCCAATCAATTGATTATATTTATACAGTTAATGATACTTTTGATAATATAGATATTCCATTTAATAAAAAAGTTTCTCTTGAAAGAATAAATAATACACTCATAGAGTATTCTTTCTTAAAAGTTAATTATAGTCAGGATATTCAGGCTATTAGTGAAAGAATTATAACAGGTGTGCCGGTATTGATTAAAAATAATTTAAAAGGTTTGGTTGTAAGAAAGAATCCTAGTACCGTTTCATTAACTATTGTTGGAGGAATAAATTATATTGCAAAAATAGAACCATCTGATATTATTGTCAGTATTGATTTTACTTATCTATGGTCTCCAAAAAAGCAATTCTATGAACCTAAAATTATTGTTCCGGATCAAATTGTTAGTTGGAAAGATTTAACACCAAGAAATATTGAATTAGCTGTTGCGAAGGAATCCGATTGACAATTCTAGGAATAGAGTCTTCATGTGATGAAACTGCAGTATCAATTTGTAAAAATGGAAAAATTTTATCAAATATTGTTAGTTCACAACAAGTTCATAGTAATTATGGTGGAGTGGTACCAGAAGTTGCTTCTCGTGAACATGATCGGCTATTAAATTACTTAGTTATAGAGTCTATAAAAGAAGCTAATATTTCTTTGAATGATATTGAAGGGATTGGTGTTACAAAAGGGCCTGGTCTTGCAGGAACATTATTAACTGGTGTTAGCTTTGCAAAGGGGTTTTCACAAAGTTTAAATATTCCAATCATTGGTATTAATCACCTAGAAGCTCATATATATGCGAACTTTCTAGCGTATCCCGAGTTAGAGTATCCATTAGTATGTTTATTAGTTTCCGGAGGACATACACAGATTTGGTATATTAAGAATATTTTTGATTATGAACTTTTAGGCGATACTAGGGATGATGCCGCAGGTGAAGCTTTTGATAAAGGAGCAAGAATTTTAGGATTAGGTTATCCGGGAGGACCAGTTATTGAAAAAATTGCTAATAGAGGTAATGGTGATGCCATTAAATTTCCAAGAGCACTTATGGAAAAAGATAATCTTGAATTTAGTTTTAGCGGATTAAAAACATCTTTACTTTACTTAGTTAAGAAAGAGAATTCATATAAAATCGAGGATATTGTTGCTAGTTATCAAAATGCAATTTTAGATGTCCTAGTTGAAAAGCTAATTAGATCTATAAAAATGAAAAATGTAAATACTTGTATTATAGCAGGAGGCGTTGCAGCTAATAAGTCTTTACGTAATTTGGTTAATGATAAACTAAATAATAGAATTAATGTTTATTATCCTGATATTACTTTATGTACTGATAATGCAGCAATGATCGCATTCCTTGCAGAAATTTATTTTATGAAAGGTATAAGTAGTGATTTAGATTTTGAAGTTATTCCAAATTTAAAATTGATATAATAATGGAATTGTCTATTTTAAAACCAGCTGATATCTGGTTTTGGTTTTTTGTTATTATTTCTTTTATAACCATAGTTTATTCTTTTTTATTGATAAAAAATCATTCTGATTTAAGATTATTAATAATTTTTAGGAGTATAACATTTATTGTAATTATTATATTATTATTACAACCTAAATTTTCTTGGATTCAATTTAATTATAATAAATTAGATTGGAATTTATACGTTGATAATTCTGTGAGCATTTCTTTTCACCCCACAATATCATTTCAAACTGTAAAAACAGAACTTGAACAAATCATATATATAATTTCAAAAAAGAATATTTTAACTAATCTATTTTCTTTTTCTGATAAGGTAAATACAATTGAAAACCCTAATACGCTTGATGGTTCTGGCTCATCAACAGATTTAGGTCAAGTTCTTAATCATATTCAATTAAACCAGGATAATTTAGCTGGTGCAATAATTATCACAGATGGACAAAATAATCATGGAATTGATCCCCAGAATTCTATAAAAAATATAAAAGTTCCAGTTTTTACATTAGGTATAGGTGAGGCAAAACCATTAATTGATTTAAGTATCGAGAGCGTGGATGCCCCAACTGTAGCTATTAAGGGTGATAATGTTAATATAAATGTAATAGTTCATTCTTTAGGGGAACTAAATGAAAAAGTTAATGTAATGTTATTTAGTGGGAAAAAGATGATTGGATCAAAATTTCTAAATATTAGCGGAAAAGGATCAAGGAATGAGGCACGATTCATATTTAATCCTATAAACCTTGGAGAAAATGAGTATATAGTTAAAGTTTCAAGTTTAGCTGAGGAAATTAACATATATAATAATCAACAAAAATTTTTCATTACAATATTAAAGGACCGCTATAAAGTAGCTTTAATTACTGGTGCACCAAGTTTCAACACAAGTGTAATAAAAGAATATATAAATAAGTATCCACGTGTTGAACTTGATCACTTTGTCCGATCTAAGAATGGATATTCTCCACAATTAAAATTATTTTGGGCGAGACCCTATCAATTAATCATTTTTGATAATTATCCTATTGACGCTTTAAGATCAAAGACTCAAAAAATATTTTCTAAAAAAATTACTTCTGAAAAAGCTTCACTTTTATGGATTTTAGGTCAGAATGTAACAAAAAAAACTGCTCAGACACTGACACCTTTTTTTCATTTAGATTTAATAAAAGAAAATTTTAATGTGGATAAAAAATCTTGGTATTTTACTGAAGAAATAATAAATAGTAATTTTATCCAAGGTTCTTTAACAAATAATGATGGCAACTTTTCAGATATTTTTCCACCAATTATAACGCCCTATGAATTTAATAGTAAACATAATGAAGTTTATCCAATTGCGTATCATGAATCTAATGAAGCTATTCCAGTGCTTTTTATGGGCGAAGTTAAAAATATTCGTAGTATTGTATGGACATCAAATGATTTTTCAACTATTAAATATAATATTTCTAATTCAAATAATAATTTTAGTGAAATATGGTCAAAGCTATTTTCTTGGTTGTTAAAAACAGGTGGTGATAAAAATTTATATTTTCGATTAAATAAGGAATCATATCAGCAGGGAGAAGAGATAATAATTTCTGGAAGCAGTATAAAGGATTATATTAATATAAATAATCAAGCATTTATAACGATAGTTCAGGATAATATTGAGATTAATTCCTTTGAATTAAGATTCAATCCTGAGACTGTACGTTGGGAGGGTAATTTTTGGGCTCCAGAACCTGGTAATTATCATTATAAAATTGTAATTCAAGATGGTTCAGCTGATCCTATGGAGCAGGATGGAAAATTTATAGTTGAAAAAAGCCAAGTTGAATTAAACCAAGTTGCTTTAAATTCCTCATTACTTGAGATTATATCTAATAGTACAGAAGCCGAATATTATCCGTGGCAGTTTAGATCAAGTTTGGTAAAAAAGATTGTACCTATAGAAAGTAAACGTAAGATAAATAATTCTATTACTATGAATGAAAATAAATGGGTGATGATAGTGTTAATTCTATTATTAACTATAGAATGGATATTTAGAAAAAGAGTTGGCCTACCTTAGCATACATATAATAATTTATTATTGAAATAAATATAGGTGTAATTTAGTTAATTATGAAAAATATTGCAGTAGTAGGGACAGGATACGTTGGGTTAGTTACTGGAGCTGGTATCTCAGACTTTGGTAGCAAAGTATGTTGTTTAGACATTGATAAAGAAAAGATCAAATTATTGAATAAAGGCGAGATTCCTATTTATGAGCCAGGTTTAAAAGCATTAGTTCATAGAAATGTTAAATCAAAAAGATTAACATTTTCTAATGATATTGAAGAATCTATAAGATGTGCTGAAGTAATATTCATTGCAGTTGGAACCCCCGAACAAAAATCTGGAAAAGCAGATATCTCAGCTGTTCTACAAGTTGCAGAATCAATAGGGAAAAATCTAAATAACTATAAAGTGATTTGCACAAAGAGCACTGTACCTGTAGGTACTGGAAAACAAATTATTGATGTAATAAACAAAAATAATCAAAATAATATTCAATTTGATTACTGTTCGAATCCAGAATTTTTAAGAGAAGGTAAAGCTGTTTCTGATTTTTTACGTCCCGATAGAGTTGTTTTAGGTGTTTCTAGCAAAAAAGCATATGATTATATGAAAAGTATTTATCGACCTTTATATATTAATAAAACACCTTTAATTAATACAACAATAGAAACTGCTGAGATGATAAAATATGCAGCTAATGCATTCTTGGCCTTGAAAATAAGTTATATCAACGAGGTGGCAAATCTATGTGATGAAATTGGTGCAGATATAAATGTAGTTTCAGAAGCACTTGGGTCCGATGGGCGGATTAGCCCCAAGTTCTTGCACCCTGGCCCAGGTTTTGGAGGATCCTGTTTTCCAAAAGACACTAAAGCTCTAGTGCAAGTAGCAAAAAAATATGAACTGAATATGTATACTGTTGATGCTGCAATTAAAACTAATAATTATCAACGTATAAGAATGTTCAATAAAATTGAAGATCTACTTGAAGGTAACTTGAAAAATAAAAAGATAGCAGTTTTAGGGTTATCCTTTAAACAAGAGACAGATGATGTTAGAGAATCTGCTGCAATTGACATTATTTTAGAATTAATAAATAGGGAAGTATCTATTAAAGCTTATGACCCTGTAGCAAATGATTCTATGAAAAAACTAATACCAGATATTGAATATAAATTAAATTGGCAATCTGCTGTTAAAGAATGTGATGCTGTTATAATTATGACAGAATGGAATGAATTTAGAGGAATGAATTTAGAAGAGCTTAAGGAATTGATGTTTACGCCCATTATTCTTGATACGAGGAATATTTTAAATATTTCTGAACTAAAAAGATTAGAATTTAAATTCGATAATGTGGGGCGTAAGTGATTATAGAAGAGACAAACCTTGATGGAGTTTTATTGCTTAAACCTACCATTCACCAAGATAATAGAGGGTACTTTTTCGAAAGTTTTAGGGATGAATATTTTAAAAATATTAGTTTATCAGGAAAGTTTACTCAAGATAATCAGACTAAATCTAATAAAGATACTTTAAGAGGATTACATTACCAGTTAAATCACCCTCAAGGTAAGTTAGTACGCGTAAGCTTAGGTGAAGTATTTGATGTTGCTGTTGATATTAGGAAAAACTCTCCAACTTTCGGGCAATATTATGGCACAATTCTTTCAGATATAAATCATATGCAAATGTATGTGCCTCCAGGCTTTGCTCATGGATATATTGTAAGATCAGAAATTGCAATTTTTCAATATAAATGTACCGAGGTATATCATCCTGAGGATGAATATGGAATTCGATGGAATGATCCTGAATTATCAATAGACTGGAAGATTTCAAATCCAATTATTTCTAATCGAGATTTAGAATTACCTTTATTATCAAATCAAACAAAACTTCCTGTTTATAATTCAAAATGAATAACAATATCTTAGTTACAGGTGGTAGTGGATTTATTGGTTCAAATTTTATTCAATATCTAATAAATAATACTAATTTTCAATTAATAATTAATTTAGACAAATTAACTTATGCTGGAAATCCTGATAATCTAACCAATTTAGAAAATGATCCTCGTTATGCATTTATCAATGATGATATATGTAATAGAGATTGTATCAAAAAAATATTTCATGATTATAAGCCTAATAAGATTGTTCATTTTGCAGCCGAAAGTCATGTAGATCGTTCTATTGATGGACCCAAAGAATTTATTAATACTAATATTATTGGGACATATTCTTTACTTGAAGAATCATTATCTTTTTATAATACGTTAGATAATCCATCAAAATCTTTTTTCAAGTTTCACCATATTTCAACCGATGAGGTATATGGCAGTCTAGGTGAAAGTGGATCTTTTAAAGAATCAACCCCCTATGATCCAAGTTCTCCATATTCAGCTTCTAAAGCCTCTTCTGATCATCTTGTTCGTGCTTGGTTTAGAACTTTTGGACTACCAGTTACTATTTCAAATTGTTCTAATAATTATGGACCATATCAATTTCCTGAAAAATTAATTCCATTAATGATAATTAATTGTTTATCAGAAAAGAAACTTCCAATCTACGGAAAAGGTGAAAATATACGTGATTGGTTATATGTCGAAGACCATTGTAGAGCAATAGATCTAATTTTAAAGGATGGGACCATAGGTGACACATACAATATTGGTGGAAATAATGAAATAAGGAATATTGATATTGTTAAATCAATTTGTAGTGTTTTAGATAGATTAAATCCTGCAAATTCTGGAAAGTCGTACCATGATTTAATAGCCTATGTTACAGATCGTCCAGGACATGATTTTAGATATTCTATTGATTCAACTAAAATTAAAAATGAATTAAATTGGACACCAAAAGAAACCTTTGATACTGGATTAATTAAAACTATTGAATGGTATCTTAACAATGAAACTTGGTGGAAAAAAATACATAATCATATTTATAAACAGGAAAGACTTGGCATTTCATCTTGAAAAATAGAAAAAACAGATCTCATTATTTTTATTTATATATTTTAACAATTATTAATATTTCTTATTCACAATCATCGAACCAGCTAGATGCCACTCAATTAGATAATACTCAACAACCAATAATATATCGTGAATATGGAGTGAAACCGCTTCCTTTAGAAAGCGCAATTAAACCTGAAAATTATTACTTGGGTCCTGGTGATCGCTTGAGGATATTATGGTCTGTAGAAAATATTGATAATTTTGTTACTATAGGTCCTACGGGTAATTTAATCGTTCCCGAGATTGGCCCAATAAATGTACTTGGTAAAACTTTAGCAGATATTGATCGTGAAATTAATGAAGAGATAAAACAGATCTATAAATCAGCAAAAGTTTCTATAGATCTTATCCGATTTAGACAATTTAGAGTTCTCGTTTATGGAGCTGTGAATAGACCGAGATATGTCAAAATGGCACCGGTGAGTAGATTTAGCGAAGCAATTAATGAAGCTGGAGGTCTACAGAAATATGCTGATCCAGATAGAGCAGTTTTAATCCGAGCAAATAAAAGTACTAATATATTTATTAAAGAATTTTTACTATATGGTGATGTAAAAAATAATCCATATTTAACGGATGGTGATAAGATTTTCGTACCTTTTAAAGGTATAAATTCTGAACAGCAAAAAAAATATATGGAATATGATAATGCAAATAAAGTATTAGTAACAGGCTTTGTTATTAAACCAACCGCACATTATTTTCGACCAGGGTATAGCGCAAAAGATTATATAGCATTAAGTGGAGGATCATTAGATGTTGGTGCATCAAAGAGAGTTAGAATATTAAAAAAAGATGGTAGAATATTGAAAAAAGCTTATAATGAAATTATTGAGCCAGGTGACATTGTTGATGTACCTGAAACTTATGGAAGTATTATTTTTGGCAACACAGGATTTGTCCAAGCTTTAACATCAATTGCAACGTTAATGTTAGCATATCAAGCAACACTTAGATGAGTATAAATCTATCACCACATGAAAAGAAAATTTTATTACTAGTTGATAAATATCCTTCTATTATTGATGATCCATTAGAAAGAAAACGTGTTGCAGAATTAAATGGTATGTCTGAGAAAACTCTTCGAAATAGACTGGCAGATTTAAAAAGATATGGAATAATTGGTGATAATAGACGTGTACATAATTATAATATTACTGAAGATGAAGGATTTATTGGAAGTTTCTTTCTATTTTGGAAAAGCAGAAAATTTATTGTTAAAAATGTTATAGTTGTGGCCATATCTTCTATAATTATATCACTTTTATTGCCAAAGTGGTATGCATCAAAGGCTGTTGTGCTTTCCTCAGGCGCTGGGCAATTCAACTTTCTATCCTCAATTTCACCTATCCCAGTTGCGGATTTTGGATTATCTACAATCAATGAAGATATTAATAATTTTATAGCAATACTCCAGAGCAGGACTGTTAAAGAATATATGGTTAAAAAATTCAATTTAGTTGACAGGTATAAGCAAAGAGATATTGAATTTGCCATTGAAGCTTTTGAAGAAAAAATGGAATTAGAAGTAACAGAAGAAGGGACATTAGAAATTACAATTATTGATAAAGACCCATTAATTGCTAAAGAAATGGTAACTGAAGTTCTTTTTATGCTTGATCAGATCAATCAAAGTATAGGAATGGAAGCTGGCAAGTATAATCGAGAATTTTTAGAGGATAGAATAAATATAAATAAAAAAGATCTTGAAAAGGCGGAGCTTGCTTTAAAAACATTTCAGGAAAAAACTGGTATTATTGATTTAGTTGCTCAGTTATCTAGCACTATGCAAATGAGCGCACAAGCATATAATTCAATTTTTGAAGCATATACCGCATTATATGCAAAAAAGATTGAAACTGAAACAGAATTAGCCGTTGCTAAAACAACTTTATCTAATAATAACCCTACTATAATGCAGTTGGAAAAACTATTAAACGAACAAACAATTCAACTTGAACAGTTAATGATAAGGTTGGATGAGAAACTGCAATATCTATTATCAAATATTTCCCCTGCCCAGATTGATACTATTCCAAATATTGAGTTTTCAGTTTCTTTTAATACTTTGCCATCTTTAGGGTTAGAAAATGCCAGATTAATTCGTGAGGTTGAATTGCAAAGCACTATTCAAGAAATTTTGATTCCACAATTTGAACAGGCTAAACTAGAAGAAACAAAAAATATACCTACCCTTCAAATAATTGATAAACCTAAGGTTGCACTTAATAAAACCAAGCCAAAAAGATCATTAATAGTAATTGGAGCAACGGTTATGAGTTTTTTAATGTCTTTAATATTTGTTTATACTGATCATAGAACGAAGGGATTCCGATTAGCGATTAAGCAAAGCAAGTTGTAATGCTTCTGCTTATAATCTTTTCATTTGCTCAAATAACATTTTTTCTTATAGGTATCAATACATCTCCATTAGTAATGATTGTATTACCTATTGGTATAATAATTTTCTGGTGGTTAATCAATAATCCATCTATTTCATTAATGCTGTTAAGTCTAACAGCAATAATTAAAGGGTATTTAATTAATTATAATCCAATTTTTCAAGTATTAGATATTACTCTTATAGCAACAATTATTATCTGGCTTGGATTGATTAAGATGTTTATCAAAGATGGTTGGAATATTCCAAAAAATTTAAAAGAAATTGTTTATATATTTATATTTTTTGGATTTGTTCTTGGGCTCTCATATTTATACACACCTTCTCCTGAATATGGATTAATGAAAATAATTCGTTTTAATACCTTTGCACTAACAATGTTTTTAACTCCTATTCTCGTAATTAAAAAACCAGATGATTCAAAAAAACTTCTTTTATATTTTTATTTTTTATTAGCTATAATTGTTGGAATAATGTTATTCCAATTTATTTATTTTTTAAAATGGGGAAATTTTGCAGTTGTATTAGCATATTGGAATAGAATTTCAATTCCTGGTGCAAATCCTATACAAGTTAGCAGATATTTAGCAATCGGCGCGGCAATGATGATAGCATTATTAATAAGAAAGAAGCCGAGTGATAGTATAAGTTATATTTTTATTCTTTCTTTAATATTATTAACAATTATTTTATCAGGATCTAGAGGTCCTCTAGTTAGTATAATTTTAGGTTCAATAATCTATGCGATACTCTATGAAAGAAATCACTATATCAAAATTATAGTATATGCTTCAATTGCAATAGGTACAATTGTTCTAATTTTACTTTTATTACCTGAAAACCTGACTCAAAGATTTTTTGATGTTTCACAGGGTTCAGTTATTATTACACAACAAGGAGTTAAAAGAGTAAGCACCATAGCAACTAGATTTGAATTTTGGTCTATGTCATTAAAATCATGGATCTCTTCAATAGTAAACTTTGTATTTGGTCTTGGTTCAGGAGGTTTTAGCTCATTATTTATATGGAGAGATTGGAGATGGTATCCTCATAATATATTTTTTGAGATTATTGTTGAGTTAGGATTTCTTGGTTTAACTGTATTATCATTATTTATCGCAAAAACATATAAATTGATTAGTCAAGGTCAACTTAGAGGATCGTTTACTGATCATTCAGCGTTATGGGTTGCAGGTACAACCGTAATGTTTATTGCTGCTCAATTTTCTGGGGATATAAATGATAATAGGATTCTATGGATGTTTTTGGCGATTTCAATAGCCTCTACAAATGTTGATAAATTATTAGTTCTAGATACTGATAGTTGATAATTATATACTTAATCTTTTGAACATTTAAGCAAAATCTAAAATGAAGATTCTAAACAAAAATTTATCATTAAAGTATGATATAATAGTCACACTTATTAATGGTATTGTAGTGATAGGTGGAATATTCATTTTAAATGGTTTAATTGCCCGATTGCATGGGCTGCATGTACTTGGTGAATTTTTATTAGTAAAAAGAACTATTACATCTAGCATGGGAATACTCTTAATTGGCTTGAATATTGCTTTGCCAAACTATTTAAGTAGAAACTTCGATAAGTCTTATGCTGATAATTCGTATATGCTATTTTTACTAGCAACTTTTCCATTAACTATCATATCAATTATCTTAGTAATATGGTTTGAAATTAATGGTTTTAATCAAAACTATTTTTGGTACTACGTGATATTTTCTTTTGGAATGAGTTCCCAATTTATGACTTATGCTATTTTTAGAGGTTATATGAATATGATAGGTGCAAATATTTTTCAATTGATAGGCACCGCAATTATTCCAATCCTTGTTTTTATTTATGCTACCACAGTTCATGAAAGTCTTTTTTGGATAGGATCTATTTCTATAATTGTTATGATTTCATCATTTATATTTCGCAATCAAGGTTTTCGTTTGCATACAATTAATATTGATAAGATGAAAAAATTATTTTTATATGGATTTGAAAGAGTTCCAAGTTTTATATCCCAATTTATCCTATTAGCTGGTGTACCCATCTTTATTGCTCAAAAAGTAGATTTTGATAGCGTTGCCTATTTTAACTCAAGCCTAAGTTTGGTCCGCCTTGCATTAATTATTGTTAATCCTATAGGGTTAGTATTATTACCTAGAATATCAAATAAAGTTGCAAGTGGTTCACTGGAAGAAATAAATAAAAAATTATTTATACTGTTAAAAGCAGGAATCTTTTTTAGTATAATTGCTTCAATTTATTGTTATGCGAATGCCCCACTAATTTTTAAATATTGGCTTGGTAGCGAAAGCTATAAAGGAGTTCAAATCTTACAATTTACAATACTAGCTTTGCCGTTTTATACGCTTGCTGGTTTAAGTAGAAGTCCAATAGATGCAATATCTGAAAGAGGATATAATTCTATCATTTATACTATATCTGCTATAATAATGTTATTAATACTTTATTTTGGTAAAATATTAGAGTTTGATTTCTTATATATTGCAATATTTAGTTTTGTAGTTAGCTATATGATTTCAGCTGTTCTTAGCATCCTTTTGATTAAGAAATTTTACAAATCAAAACTGTTGAACTATGAATTATTACGTGATATTATTTTAGGTGGATTTATAATCTATATCATTAATTATCTTTTGATGGGAATTCCTGATTTATTTAACATATTTATCCAAACCACTATTTTTTTATTTTTAGGATTAGTTTACATATTAAAGGTAAAAAGAGGTTGGATGGCTGAATTAAGAGGTTTATTGTTTGCAAAATAATTACAATATTTTCATTGGAACTAGTGTCCATAGATGGAATGATAACCGAATATTTCATAAAGAAGCAGTATCGTTAGCTAAAAAATTTAATGTTGAACTTCATGCTCCAGCAGAATTCAATCAACGAAATATAAATGGTGTCAATATTATAGGTCTTCCTATATGGAAAGAAGAATCTGAAAGAAAATTAATTAGAAAACAACTTTGGTTTAGATTAAAAAAAAGTAATTCAGATATTTTTGTTTTTCATGATCCGGAATTAATATGGATTGGAATTAAAGCTTCAATAGTTTTAAAACGGAAGGTTGTTTATGATATTCATGAGAACACTGTTCAATCTATAATCCGAAAAAAATGGCTTCATCCAATTGTCAAACTAATTGCCATCGTTGGATATTCTATATTACAACAAATATCAAAATTATTCTTTTATCATTATCTTCTTGCTGAAGATTCCTATAGAAGTTTTATAAATAAGAACAGTACTGTTATTTATAATTATCCATTAAAAGTTGATTATGAGCATCAAAGTTCTAAAGAATTTGATTTAGTATATTTAGGGGATATAACTAATGATAGGGGTGCATTAATTATGATTAGAATACTTTCTGTTCTAAAAAGAAAAATTCCTACTATTAATCTTGCGTTAATTGGTAAGGTTTCTCCATTTCTAAAGGATGATTTAGAAAATGCGATTATGGAAAACGAACTAAAAAATAATACTAAAGTTTTTGGATATATGAATTATTCTGAAGCGATGAAAATAGTATGTAAATCCAAGATAGGATTATGCTTACTAAAACCAATCAAGAATTATATTGATTCTTATCCAACGAAGCTTTTTGACTATATGCAGGTTGGTGTTCCATATATTTGTTCTAATTTTCCACTTTATAAAAAATTGTTAGATAAATGTAATGCAGGTATTCCGGTTGACCCATTAGATGTAGAAGGTATTGCAATATCTATCTATGATCTATTAAATGATACAGATAGATATAATGATTTGTCAAAGAATGGAATGATAGCTTTAAATAAAGATTATAATTGGGCAACTCAAGAGAATAAATTATTCAATTTAGTTAAATCATTATAATGATGGGTGTAATGGAGATAATATTCTGGATTAGCATTAGCTTAATTATCTATTCTACTATTATTTATCTTTTCCTACTAAACTTACTTAGAGGCAATAATTATGATATAGATGAGGATTATTTGCCGACTATTACATTAATTATATGTGCATATAATGAAGAAAAAAATATTCTAAATAAATTAAAGAATGTTCAAGACCTTGATTATCCTTTAGAAAAAATGCAGGTGATTCTAGCTGACGATGGTTCTAATGATAAAACAGTAGAAATTGCAAAAAATTTCAATTTTGTTAATATCCTTTCATTAGATAGATCTGGTAAAACTTTAGCGCAAAATGAAGCTGTAAAGATTGCAGAAAATGGTATATTAGTTTTTAGTGATGCAAATAGTATTTATCGCCAAAATGCTATAAAAAAATTAGTTAGAAACTTTGCTGATCAAAGAATTGGTGTTGTGTGTGGAGAATTACGTTATCATGAAGTAAGATCTGAAGAAAGCATGTATTGGAATTATGAAATAGCTATTAAAAGAGGGGAAAGTAGGAATGGCTGGCTAATTGGAGCTAATGGTAGTATTTATGCTGTACGAAGAGAGTCATATGTTCCATTGCCAAAAGATGCTATTAGTGATCATTTAGAACCTATAAAAGTATATGGAAATGGTCTTGATATTATTTATGAATCCGAGGCAGTTGCTATTGAAGATGCGCCTAAAAATGTTTTATTAAGGAAAAGACGTATTATATTAAGAAGCTTAATATCAATAAAATATATTATGAATGAGTTGAATCCATTTAGAAAAAGGTCCATTTTCCTTCCTTATATTTCACATAAATTAATTCGATGGTTTACTCCATTATTTTTAATATTAATATTCTTATCTAGCAGTTTATTGATTCATCATTCAAACATGTATTTGTATATGTTTTATAGCCAGATCTTATTTTATTTATTTGGGTTAATGATTAGTCCAATAAGATACTTCTTAAAAGTAAATATTGCTTCGCTTTTAGCTATTTCTGATTGGATGTTGGGTAAAAAACAAGACACTTGGGAAGTAATTCGCTAAATAAATAGATATTACCATTCCCAGCTAATTCCAAATAGTATCTGTCTATCATCTTTTGATATTGAATTAAAGCTACATTGAATATCAATATATCTCGATATTCTATAATCTATTATCAATGTAATCATTCTATTATAGTTAATTGGTTTTAGAAGTAAGGGAGTATCATTATTTAAAGCTGGATCTCGTTCAATGTAGCTATGGTTAATGCTACTACCTAAACCTGTACCTTTTCTATAATAATCGAAAGATCCTTTAATAAATATCCTTGATGATGGATAGAAATTAGTGCTGATACTTATTAAATCTGAACTTGGTCCAATGGGGTACCCTAAAGATAGATTTGCAGATGAAAAGGTATTAATTGAATCTTTATGAGAATATATCCATGGTCTACTTAATGTATACTCAATACGAATATCTGGAATAGTAGGATTACTTGATGGAACAAAATGTAATCCTGATTGAAAAATAAATTTATTACCCCACCAAGGCTTAAATAGCTTTGACCAGGTTACTTCATCTAGAAGCATTGTTTGATAAAATCTCATGTTAGGCTTTATCCTCCATGAATAATCAATACCAATAAGAATGTTATCTCGATCGCCAGTATTATGTTCTACAGCCCAATACCAATGTGTGGGATTAATATAGTCTAAATCTATATTTCTATTTCCATATATTGCTAATTCTGTAATTGAAATAGTAAAATTATTAGTTATATCTATTTCTCCTCTATGTGCAGCGATATATTTACTTGCATTATAATTTCTTTTATGTATTTCATAAGGACTAAATGGCAAAAGAGATCCATGTATGGATCGAAATCGAACTTTATCAAAATTAATTTGTAATCCAATATATGAGAAAGGCATTCCATTTCCTGATAGTATCGGTGAAGAATTTGCTGACCAACCCCAGCTATGGTTTTGTCTGCCAAGATTAAAATTTAACTTATCGAAATCAATAGATAGCCCCGCTTGGCTATTGTACCAAAAAATTGATTTGGTTTCTGGAAAATATTTAGCCCATTCATTATCATACTCATACCAATCTATAGAATCTGGTGACAATACAGATTCAATCATTTCTCCACTATTTTTCCAAATAAGACGATTCATAGAGAATTGTGAGTAGGCAGATATATTTGTTGAAATTTTTGTTTTAATTGAAATTTTATCTCGAAAATAGGTCTGATAATCATTAGAAATAGACATAACAAGATCTTCACTCCAATCTACCCAAAGAGAAGAACTATCTTTTTTTATACTTAAGAAATGAGGATCTATACCATCAATATTGTATGAAAGAAGATGATTCAATTTATTGTTTTTTGAAAATGGTAATTTTATTCCAGAATTTCTTGGATTTATAAATTCACTCATAAATTGTTTAGCTAATATGCGAGTATTATTATTTATTCTATCATTTTCTATAACTTTATTTAATAATGATAAAACTTGGTCAATTGTTAAAGGACGAACTGATTGAATCCATTGCGGCAATACTCCACTAGTTGATTGTCTATATAAATAGGGGTATACATTATGATCAGGATCTACAGGTATTTTTTGTGCAAACAAAAATGGACATAAAATAAACACGATTAATATTTTTATATATTGCTTCATAAATGAATTTTATGATTAACTGATGTTTATACAAATAGAAAGGATAATTATTTTATTCTTTATTGCATCATTAGATATTAAAAACTAACTTTGAATAATTGCACGGAGTTATATCGAATTAAACGTTAACAGTTTTTAATAATTCATCAAATAGTTGAAGGAATTTTACTGTTATGCGTATAGAACTTTTCGGTGTGATGCAGCTCAATGTGCAAGTATCCACCATTAATATAGATTAAAGCTGATGTCTTACGAAACGTTACAGCATCTGCGAATACGTTTGCCAAAATGGCTAACCTCATGGTCTATATTTCTTTTAGACTTAATCCCATCTTTTATTTCTTATAACTTTTTTCTAATTCATGAGCTAAATCTATCTGTAAATAATGTTATTTTATATTTTATTTTTGTCCAGATATTTTGGAGTATTTTATTATTAAGTCTAAATCTTTACAATCCTTCTGCTACATCTTCGAGATTTATTGAAATTCAGAGATTAGTTCTCACTACGTTTACTATTGTTGTATTAATGATTTTTTTTGATGCTATCGATTATCTTAATTGGCCAATTAATCCTCAGACTACAATGCGATATTGGTTTGTTTTTACTTTTGGTCTTATAAGTTCTAGAATAATATTTCGAACATTTCAGAAATATTTATTGAGAAAAGGATATGGTAGGAGTAATGCAGTAATAGTAGGATTCAATTCTCGAGGTTTAGAAACCGCTAAACAGATCATTGATCATAATAATTTAGGTTATGATATTATTGGATTTGTTCAAGCAATTGATGATAAAGATATAAATCAATTTAATTCTACTATACCTATTTTAGGTGAAGAGAAACAGTTAAAGGATATTATACTTAGCAATCAAGTTTCTGAAGTAGTTCTCGCTTTAGAAAAGCTTCAGCATAATAGAATGATGGAAGTAATTACACATGCTAATGGATCACCTGTATCAATAAAGATTGTTCCGGATATGTATGAAGTGATTAGTGGATTGGCGAGAACGGAGCAAATATATGGAGTTCCTTTAATAAAAGTAAATCCCAACCTAAGTACATTTTATAATAAATATTTAAAGAGAGTATTGGATTTAATTATTTCGATTCCTTGCTTAATGATATTTTCACCTTTTTGGTTAATTATTTCAATCATTATTAAGCTTGATTCATCTGGCCCAGTACTTTATAAACAAAAAAGAATTGGTGAAAATAATACAACATTTACTATAAGAAAATTCCGGTCAATGTTTTATGATGCTGAAAAAGATTCTGGTCCAGTTTGGGTAGCTGATGAGGATCCGCGTATTACACGAGCTGGAGCATGGTTGCGAAGATTTAGGCTAGATGAGATACCACAATTAGTTAATGTTATTAAAGGTCAGATGAGTATAGTTGGTCCCCGCCCAGAACGCCCTTTCTTTATTGATAAGCTCATGCAAGAATTTCCATTTTATTATAGAAGGCATAAAGTCCGTCCTGGAATTACAGGTTGGTCTCAAATCAAACAACCATACGATAGAGATATAGATGACGTCCGAAAAAAGTTAAAGTTTGACTTTTACTATATAGAGAATCTGAGTTTTTCACTGGATGTAAAAATTTTAGCAAGCACTTTATGGGTAATGCTTTCTGGTAAAGGTAGATAGTATATTTAGCTATCATTGTAAATCTTCACGAATGTCTCTAGTTTCTCCAATTATTTAATAAGAAAAATATATGTTATCCCTAGATCGCATTCGAAATAATCCTGATGAAATCAAAGCAGGGGCTCATTCTAAAAATGAATCTTTAAATTTAGATGAAATCCTAAAAACAGATTCAGATCATAGAGAAAAAATTCACGAATTAGATGAATTACGTGCAAAAAGAAATAAATCGTCTGATGCTATAGCTGAAGCTAAAAGGAAAGGACATAATTCGGATAAAGCAATAAATGATATGAGGATAGTATCAGACAATATAAAAAAACTTGAAAATGAAGTGAATGATTTAAAGCAAATATTAGTTTCTAAATTAGAAATAATTCCAAATATACCTCATAATTCTGTTCCAACGGGAAAGGATGAGAATTCTAATGTATTTATAAGAGAATGGGGAAAACCAATAAGCGCTGATTATGAATTAAAATCCCATGTTGATTTAGCAACTAATCTTGGTTTATTTGATCTTGAAAGAGGTTCAAAAATTGCAGGTTCCGGCTTTCCATTATTAACTGGTCTTGGATCTAAATTAGAGAGAGAATTAATTAATTTTATGTTAGATGTTCACATTGAGGAACATGGATATACAGAAATTTTCCCACCCTTTCTTACAAGATCTAAATCACCTTATACATGTGGACAGCTTCCGAAGTTTTCTGATGATATGTATTATATTGAAAAAGATGAACTTTATCTTATTCCAACTGCAGAGGTTCCGTTAACAAACATATTTGCTGATGAAATAATTGATGAAAATAATTTACCATCAAATTATACTGCATATTCAGCATGTTTTAGAAGAGAAGCAGGATCTTATGGTAAAGACACAAGAGGGCTTCTACGATTACATCAATTTAATAAAGTTGAAATGGTAAAATTTGTTGCTCCTGAATCATCTTATGAAGAACTTGAAAAACTTACTAATCAAGCAGAGATTATTTTACAAAAACTTGGTTTGCATTATAGGGTGATAGAATTATGCACAGGAGATCTAAGTTTTTCAGCAGCTAAGTGTTATGATTTAGAAGTATGGGCTCCAGGTGAAAAGAAATGGTTGGAAGTGTCTTCGTGCAGTAATTTTGAAGATTTTCAGGCTAGAAGAGGAAATATACGCTATCGTAAAGATGCTGATAATAAAGTAGATTATTTACATACTCTCAATGGCTCGGGTTTAGCGACTCCTAGATTAATGGTAGCGCTATTAGAGACTTATCAATCATCAGATGGAAAAATCACATTGCCTGAAGTACTTCATCAGCGGATGGGAATGGAGGTCCTTGGTTAGTTGCGTATCTATTGGTTTTATTCATTAATTTGCATATCAACAGTTTTTTTTTCAATTACAGGCATTATACTTACCCCAATCGATTGGAGGGGTAAAATATGGGCAAAAATTGTCCGATATTGGGCAAAATCTATTTTATGGATAGTTAATATTCCATATACAATGATAGGTTTGGATAAACTAGATCCTAATCAACAGTATGTCTTTGCAAGCAATCATGAATCTGCTTTTGATATACCTTTAACACTAGCCGGTATACCTTGGCATGTTGTACCTATCGCAAAAAAAGAATTAAAAAAGATACCATTTCTTAGCTGGGCAATGTTAGCTGCTGGACATATATTTATTGATAGAAGCAACCATAAAAAGGCACTTCAATCTATGGACAAGATCAAAAATTCATTAAAAAAGAATCCCCGTTCTATATTAATATTCCCAGAAGGAACAAGATCATTAGATGGTAAGATGAAACCTTTTAAAAAGGGAGGTATTATCCTAGCGATTGATACAGGTTTACCAATTGTTCCTATAGCATGTTGTGGTACATTTGATGTGTTGATAAAAGGATCTAAAAACTTTAATCCTAAGCCGATTGAATTGCGATTTGGTGCTCCGATAGATACATCTTCAGAAGATTTAGATAATAGAAATGAGATAACAGAGCGAGTAAAGCAAGCGGTTATAAACTTAAAATCTGATTGGAACAATATTGAAATTAATTAATACAATTATTTATAAGGGTAATTCTCTTGTATGAATTTAAAGTGACCGCTAATTTTGCCCTTTAATTATAAACAACATATGGAAGATATGATAAATAGTTTAAATAAATGCGCTAAGATATTTTTATTGATGAGTTGTCTATTTGCACAAGAGTCATCAATTCAAGATTCTTCTGAGTTTCAGAATGAAATTCCATTAAATCAAAATGGATCAGAATACACTGAAACATCAAATCGTCTTCCATTATTACTTAAAGATGTGAAAGTTCTATTAACAGATGCTATTATTGCAGATTCTCAGGGCGATACCTTAGAAGTAATATATAACCTTGATCGTATCTATGAATTATTATCACAAGCTGATCAACTAGGGGAAAAAACTGTTGAAGATGAAGAAGAGTTTGAAAGATTTGAAACCGCTCTTCTCAATGTTGTAACTCAACGTTTATTTACTTTAGAAATTAACACGGGATCCATTGCTGCTATAGAATCCAAGAGATCTGTTGAAGAACTAATGGCACCAATGGATGTGGAAATGGGTGCATCAAAGTTTATTGTTGTTGATGATCGTGATGGGCACATACCATTAGTAAGAAACAAATCCGTAGATCAGTTTATTAGTTATTTTCAAAATAAAGGAAGACGGCAATTTGAAATTTGGTTAGACCGCTTTTATCAATATGGGCCTATGCTAATAAGCATATTGAATGAATATGAACTACCAGAGGAGTTAGCATATTTGGCCATGATTGAATCAGGTCTTAATCCTAAAGCATATTCTAAGGCGAAGGCTGCAGGTATGTGGCAATTTATGTATGCCACAGGAAAAAAATATGGTCTAAAAAGAAATTGGTATGTTGATGAGAGGAGAGATCCTGAAAAGGCAACGCATGCTGCAGCAAAATTTCTATTGGATCTTTATAAAGAATTTGATCATTGGTACTTAGCTTTAGCTGCATACAATAGTGGCCCAGGAAGAATCCATAGAGCATCAAGGCTTCATCAAACATCGGATTTTTGGCAGTTACATTCTTTACCAAGAGAAACAAGAAATTATATCCCTTATTATTTGGCTGCTGCAATTATGTGTAGTGATCCTGAATCTTATGGATTTAAAATGCCTAAAACTAAACCCCATAAATATGAATTTGTACAGATTGAACAAAGCGCGGATCTTACAGTGTTGGCTAGTTCTGCAGGTATTTCTTTGAAAACGTTAAAAGCATATAATCCTGAACTTCGTCAATCAGCAACACCAGTTGAAGCAGCATACCAATTAAAAATTCCTGTTGGTAAAAAAGATCAGTTTGAATCCAATTTTAATTCATTACCATCTGATCAACGTTTTGCACCACAATATGTTGCTCATAAAGTAAAACGAGGTGAAAGTCTCTGGACAATATCAAAAAAATATCGTGTTTCTATACACGATTTAGCTGCTGTGAATAAAATAAGGAATCGACACAGGCTTAGTATTGGTCAAAAATTAACAATTCCAGTTCGGAGATCTAATGGAGGTGCGCTGTTAGTAAGTAATAGTGGACCTACAGGTCATAAAAGAATTAAATATAAAGTGAAAAGAGGCGACACCCTTGGACATATTGCTGAAGATTATAATACTTTGGCACGTAATATTAGGCGTTGGAATAAACTTGATTATGGTCAACATATCTTCCCAGGGCAAAAATTAACAATTTGGGTAAAAGAAGACATGGGTCAATTGGCTTCTAATAATAAAAAGGATGAAGACAAAGTTATTCATATTGTAAAAAGAGGAGACACTGTCGGACATATTGCTGAAAGTTATCGTGTTCCTAGTAGAAATATTTTGAGTTGGAATAATATAAAGTCCAAACAGACTATTTATCCTGGCCAACGATTAACTCTATGGGTTAAAAATAATAATTATTCATCTACATCAGTTTCTCGATCATCAAATAAAGGAAAAAAAGTTACTTATACAGTTAAAAGAGGAGATACTATTGGACATATTGCTGATGATTATAATACAACAGTAAAAAATATCAGGTCTTGGAATAGTATGAAACGTAGTTCATATATAAAGCCGGGGCAAAAATTAGATATTTGGATAGGTTCTAATAGTAATTCTTTATCAAAGAATTCTGATAATTTAAAAATTTATTATACAGTTAAAAGAGGAGATACATTAAGTAAAATAGCTGAAAATCATCGTGTAAGAATGGCTAGTATTATGAAATGGAATAAATTAAGTAAAGCTAACACTATTTTTCCTGGTCAAAAATTAGCTATTTGGATAAAACAGGGTTAATGTATCTTCTAGTAAGTATTTTTGTAAAATAATTGATTACTGATAGATATTTTCAGTATTTTTTTGAACTTGGAGTAATGCCATGACAAAACAGGAGATAGTTGATGCAGTTTCTGAAGCAACTGGGTTAACAAAGGTTGAAACAGAAACTGTTATGAATGGTATAATGACTACCATCACAGAATCGTTGGCTCGCAATGAAAGAGTTGAACTTCGTGGTTTTGGTACTTTTGGTACAAAACATCGAATGCCAAAAAAAGCAAGAAACCCTGGAACAGGTGAAGCTATATTTTTACCTGAACGATATGTTCCAACTTTTAAACCTGCGAAACACTTACGAGGTCGTGTAAACGATTCGTTAATGACAAAATGAAAGAAAGAAAATGCCCTGCGGAAAAAAACGCAAGAAGCGAAAGATAAGCACACATAAGCGCAAAAAACGTTTGCGTGCAAATCGTCATAAGAAAAA
>CAYTYA010000006.1:0-45525 GCA_964442015.1 uncultured bacterium | reverse complement strand
AGAGCAGTGGAATCATAATCCACGTGTCGGGGGTTCGAGTCCCTCCTCCGCTACAATTCTTTTACAAATGAGTTGACCAGATTACTACGTAGTAATAAATCAAGAAACTCAGACTTAAAACAACGAATATCTTTATTATAAATTTTTTGATCAAACTAAATATACAACACCAGTTATTAAAAAAGCTGCTACCAAAGCTTTAATGACAATTTTCAATGATTGCATTCGTTGAACTTTTAAAGAATCATCTTCTCTTTCTTTTTGATATTTATCTCCCATATTCTTTATTCCCAAATATGCATATAAAATACAGGTTCTATCCAATACTTCAAAAAAAGTCACAGTTGCAACTATAGTTGGGAAAAAAACAAGAAAACGCAATTGATTCTGATCAAAGAATACGGTATATATAATCGCGATTATGGTTACAAATAGGCTCACATATCCTATCATTAAACGCTTACGGACTTCTTTCTGCGCAATATTCGGACAACTATTCATCCTCTTCTCCTTAATAACATCTAAATATTTTTAAAGTTTATACCCAACTACAACGCCAGCCTGTACCCAACCTAAAAAAGGTAACGTATTAAAAAAGATACTTTCAGGCGCTTCTTTATTCTTTTTCCCAAAACTTCCATTTGCTCTTACAAATGGTTTAATCAAAATAGGAACATTTGGTACATCTATTTCATATCCTGCACCGAAATGTACACCATCATCATTCATTGCTCCAATACCGCCAATTAAAGAAAACTTACCAAATAACCTCATATTAACTGTACCATAAATAGTTGATTTTTCATTACCAGATTCAATCCCCAATCCAAGTCCAATAGTAAATCTGCTAAAAGAAAATGTAATCGGGGAAGAAACCATTATACCAAATATTGGCTTATATTTTTCAAGTTCGAATCGGTGGCCTGCATAGACTGGTTGATTAATAGACCAACCAACTGTAAATCCACTAAATTTATCATAAGTTGGAATTACATATTCTAAAGGAATATCACTTTTTTCACTCTCTTCGGAATTTGATGCTTTTTCATTCTTCTTGTCCTTTTTCTGTTCTACATCGGGATCAATAACAGATGAACCGTCAACATCCGTTATTATTGAATCTTGTTCTTGCGCATATATACTTACACAAGTAAGTAGAATAGTGAACAAAATAATATTTAAATATTTCAAGCTAGTTATCCTTTGGTCTGTATTGATATTACGACTCCATCTTCCAAATATATATACTGGTATTTTCCTTTATTATAAACCCACTGCTCTCTTATGAAAAAGGAGTATTCAGTTTGATTAATTGTGTCAGGCTGACCAAGAGCTTCTTCTACCATCATATCTGTAAAACCAATTTCAATAATACCATTATGTATCTTATGCCCAAGCTCCTCACCCCATTTATCAAATAAAATTCGTTTACGATACTCTTTTTTCTTCTGAGCATAAGTATAGTCTTCGATGCTTTTTGCTAGATATGTTGATTCATGAATGATCTCTTTTTCTCTTCTTTTAAATCGATCATTTTCATTTTCAAGATTTAATTTGGTTTTTTCCCTTATAATTGCATGTTTTCTTGCTTCTTGGAAATACGGAGGCAAGCCAACTTGATCGTAGAAAGCTGAACTCATATATCCAATCGTATCATTGTACGATATTCGAATGAAATCACGCATATAATACGGATACAATAAAATCTCTGCACCCTGTGGAATCTCTTTTCTTTTTCCTTTTAATGGTTCATCAATCCACATACCAGCAAATGCAGCTCTATTAATACGTTTTACTAGTGATTTCTCCATGAGCAGAAATCGTTCTTCTGCATATTTTGCTTGAAGGTTAGATAATGTTTTTTGAAGGCTATCTAACTCTACTGTATTTATTGTAATCTTGTCTTCATATTCGTTTATCAAACGATTTAAGCTATCCAATTTTGATTGAGCATAAAGAAATGCTATGTGAAAAGCAGCTATTAGATAAAATAATTTCATTATTGATGATAAGAATTTACAAGATTGTAAAAATACTCCTCCAACTTCATATTGACCTTTTGACAACGATTAATTACAGCTTCAGCCCAATCAATATATTCTTTACATCGAGAATCATCCCAATCCGTAGGCTTTTCATTTATTAGATCGGTCACATTTGATATTTTATCTGCAATTTTTACTAAAGTAGCTTCCTTCGATAGATTAGGTGCATGATCAATTTGAAATTGTTTTCTTTCAGAGTATGATAATTCTCTATTATCTGTAAGTTCCTCGACAATGCTCCTGATTTTTGAACCAAATTCTCGAGTTATTTCACCTGCTGTTGTTTCAGTATCTTCAATCGTATCATGTAATAAAGCAGCTGATAATATTTCCTCATCATCTACACCACCAATCTCTGATAATATCATCGCAACTGAAATAGGATGAATAACATATGGCGTCTTTCCATCTTTTCTTTTTTGATTTTGGTGCTTTAACGCAGAAAATTCAGTCGCTTTCAGAATCAGGTTCATTTTTCATCTATATTATTAACAAAATATTCCTCAGCAATCGGCCTCCACTCATTACGCAAATTAATCGCCCTTATAACTGCGATTATAGTTAATAGAACTAAGAGACCCAATGTAATATATATGCTATACTTGTTTGATCGGTCAAAAGTGATGATTAGGAAAAACAATACAAACCACAGAGCTTTATATATAATATTAACTATATAATTAATTTTCATTTACTATAACGAGATATCTTCACTATACGACCAGGGTCTTCTAAAGCCACATAAATCATACCATTGGGACCAATTTCTACATCGCGAACTCTACTCCCTGCTTCAAATATAATTTCATCTTTTACCATATTTAACCCATCCAACTCAATTCGGTGCAACCGTTCAAATTTTAGAGATGTTGCTAAAAGATTATTTTTCCATTCTGGGAATTGATCTCCATCATAAAATACTATCCCACAGACAGCAATGGAAGGTGTCCAATGAAAAATCGGTTGATCCATTCCTTCTTTATGAGTAAACCTCGATATTATTGTACCAGAATAGTTTTTTCCATAAGTAATAACTGGCCATCCATAATTATGTCCTTTTAAGATAATATTTACTTCATCACCTCCACGAGGACCGTGTTCTGCCTCCCATATTTGTCTCGTAAGTGGATGTATAGCCAAACCTTGAGCATTTCTATGGCCATAAGACCATATAGATTTAATTGCTCCTTTTGTATAATAAAATGGATTATCTATTGGTATAGTTCCATCATCATAAATCCGATACATTTTACCATTGGGCATATCTAGATTCTGCGCTAAATCTCTATCACCTCTATCGCCTATGGAAAAATAAATAAATCCATTATCGTCGAATACAATTCTAGAACCATAGTGAATCGTTTTTTTAGTAAAAAATTGTTCCTTAGGCCTAAAGATTACTTCAGAATCAACCAATTGATTATTTATAAGCTTAGCACGGATTAAGGATGTATGAAATTTATTATCTGAAATATCGCTATATGTTAAGTATATAAAAGAATTATTAATAAAATCAGGATGAATCTCAACATCTAACATGCCACCCTGTCCCTTTGATCGAACGATAGGAACCTCACCAATTACTTTCACCTTATCAGTTCCATCTTTTGCAACAATCCAGATATCACCTATACGATCAGTTACCAGCATTCTTTTATCAGGCATGAATGCCATTCCCCATGGAATATCAAAGCCGTCTATATATGTCTGTACTTGAAATGAAACTTTTTCTGTATTATGAATAGAATCATCCCAATCTGAATCATCTGCTACAAGTGGAAGTACAATAAATAAAGCTATGAATAAAAAAATTTGTACGATTTTCAATGCTATACCTATTGTTTTGCATGCTTCTTGGGAAACTCATAATATATCATGTTCCCGGAACCATAATCAATATCTATCCAATTTTGTATATTAAAATCAATTCTTACCACTCCACACGTTACAACATTAAAAATATTTTCGTTAGATAACATATTTGCAAAAGTTGTAAAAGTTGGGTTATGCCCAAACAACATTATTGAATGATATATATTTTCTTGATCCTTCACGATATCTAATAATTGATAAGGACCAGCGCCATAAATAGTATTATTTATGATGATATCATTTTCAATATATCCAAATGTTTCTGCAAATACCTTAGCAGTAGAAAATGCTCGATTTGCAGGACTGGAAATAAGAATATCAGGAATATCCTTTTTTTTACGAATTAATTGGCCCATAAGAGGTGCTGCTTTTTTACCCCTGCTATTTAATGGGCGTTCTAAATCTGATAAACCAGCATGATCCCAGCTCGATTTTGCGTGTCTAGTAAGTAATAGACTTTTCAATAATACATTAACCTGGTAATAATTCAGGATTTAATAAGTTATCTTCCATAATCTTTATTTCATCTATTCCTGAAATAACAACTTCATGATCAAACTCAAGGTGCTTTTTAGCGATTTTTCCTTCATAATCCATATTAAATAAAATATTCTTAATACAATTAAGCCGTGCTTTTTTCTTATCATCTGATCGTATAATAGTCCATGGTGTAAGAGAACGATTCGTAGCGTTCAGCATTTCAAACTTGCGTATGGAATATTGATCCCATAATTCCTGTGCTTGTTTATCTACAGGAGACAACTTGTATTGCTTTAATGGATCAGTCTCGCGTGAATTAAATCTATCTTCTTGTTCTTTCTTTGATACAGAAAAATAAAATTTAAATAATTGGATTCCACTTTTAACCAATAACTGTTCAAATTGAGGTGCATATTTTAAAAACCTTTTATGCTGTTCATCTGTACAATAACCCATTACTGGCTCAACCATCGCTCTATTATACCAACTGCGATCAAACAGAACAATTTCACCACCTGCAGGTAAGTGAGTAACATATCGTTGAAAATACCATTGAGTCTTTTCACGATCGCTAGGTTTTTCAAGAGCAACAACTCTTGCACCTCGCGGATTCAAATGTTCTGTAATTCTTTTAAGCGTACCACCTTTACCAGCAGCATCACGACCTTCAAAAATTAACGCAATTCTTAAACCTTTATTTTTTACGTGGGTCTGCATTTTGAGCAACTCAATCTGCAGTCTTTCAATTTCTTCATTATATTTCATAAACTCCCCCTTTATAACAAATCATCATTTGTTTTTCATATTGAAATATAAATGAAATTTTGTTGTACACCAATTGAGTAATATTATTTAAAAAAATCAAATCTATTATTTCTCTTACACACTATATAATTTTTAACCAATGCATTTACCTATATGGAAACCTTTTGCAAATGAATGGACTACTTTATTTCTATTCTTGATATCAATTTTTCTATTAATTGGTATTAGTGAAGGTGCCCGTTCATATCTTCGTTGGAAACCTGAATCTAGCCGAAAATTAGTGCATGTAATTGTGGGGACACTGGTCTCAGTCTGCCCATTTATTTTTACATCAAAATTTCCTCCTATTACTCTTGCTATTATCTTTATCATTATTAATACAATCGCATTAAATAATAAAATTTTTAAGGGAATGCATTCAACGGATAGAGTAAGCTATGGTACAGTATATTTTCCACTTGCATTCTTAATATTAGCTGCTTTTTGGTGGGAAAAACCAATTACACTAGTATTGTCTATTTTAATAATGACATTTTCTGATACGATTGCAGCAATGGTTGGAGAACGCACCAAACATCCAAGGCAATTTAAATTATGGGTAGATATAAAATCTATTGAGGGTTGCGTAGGTATGTTCTTATCAACTTTTATGATTATCTATGTTGGAACAGACGCTTTTGCATGGCTTTTTGACGCTGCTTTCTTTATTCCTCTATCAATTTTAATAGGGGTAAGTGGATTTGTTGCTATGCTCGTGACTTTATCAGAGTCAAATAGTTATCGTGGATCTGATAATTTTTCAGTACCTATTATTGCAGCATTAAGCTATGACTTATATCTTATAAATTATACTCACGGAAATCTTCATAGTTTATTAACATGGAGTATACTATCAGGAATTGCTTTCTATATTGTATTTAAGCTTAAATCTTTAAGTAAAAATGGAGTAGTTGCTGCATATATCATGGGTATTATAATCTTTGGCGCTGGAGGATTAAAATGGATTGTGCCAATCATCACATTCTTTATCCTATCATCAATTATTTCAAAAATATCTACGACGGATGATAATCAATTACATAAAGGTTCAAAACGAGATATTATACAAGTATTAGCAAATGGAGGTATTGCAACGATTATTGCAATTATTAATTTTTATGCACCAAACGAAAATTTTTATATTTTATACCTTGCAGTTATTGCAGCTGCAACTGCCGATACTTGGGCTAGTGAAATTGGTTCATTTAATTCCACTGACCCTTTTCATGTAATTAAATTTGCAAGAGTACCAAAAGGTACTTCCGGAGCCATATCATTTCTTGGTACAATTGGATCAATATTAGGTGCAATTATAATTGGCCTTATTGGATTAATATGGAATGTTTCATTACCATTAATTTGTTTAATAGTAATTACTGGAAGTATTGGTAGCCTTGTGGACTCATTTATTGGAGGATTTATGCAAGCAAACTTTCAATGTATAAAATGCAATAATATTACAGAGAAAAGAACTCACTGTGATACACCATCATCACATATATCAGGTATCTACTATATTGATAATGATATGGTAAATTTTCTTAATACTGTTTCTGCAGTATTTATATTGATTATCCTAAAATGAAAAGGGCCCAATAGGGCCCCTTTCATTTAGTTTTATTACTGGTTTATATTACTTTATGGACTAAAAATCCGACCATTACAATCAGAGCAACAAATATATAAGCAACACCCATATTCCCCTTTTTTATTTCTTCCCATTCATCAATATCAGTTGATAGCCAATCAAATACTTTGAGAGCTAAACCAACGCCAAATGAAAAACCAATTGCAGCAGCCACAGACCAACCGATTGCACGTCCATATTCTGCTAATAAACCAGAAAAGCTAGTAGGATCTAACATAATTCCTCCTTACAATGTTTGAATTGAATCTTTTATTTTCCTCATAAAGTCAGCAGTATCTACTGTTCCATCAGCAAGTTCTTGTACTATAGTAGAGCTTGCTTCAGCTGAAAATATTGTTTTATCTCTTCCAATGGGAACCGTAACAACTACATTAACTTTTTCAGGCACTATTGCTTCATAATTATTTATTGTTTTTTGAAGATGTTTTTGATGAATAATTGCTTGACCTGCTGAGGCAAACCCAATAAGCATTACCATCTCAAAATTATTTCTTCTGCTTTCTAAATTAATAGAAAAATCATTATTCTCAAGATCAAGATCCATATCATCTGCAGCAACTTCCACACGATAGGATTTACATGTTGAGGACACCTTTCGATAAAAAGCATAATTTGCATGCAGAGCCTGTGAGCTAATTATGAAAAATAAAAATAATATAAGTATTCTATTCATTGATTTTATTTATCTTGATAAAATATAATGAGAAGTTTACAGGGATATCTGTTCCTAATCAAGGCTTATCAAGGGTTCACCAGCTTTTATCACATTCCTAATAGGTGTACTGGTAAGATTATATGGTATCTGCTCTATAATGTCTAAATCCCAAATAATTAAATCTGCTTGTTTGCCAATCTCTATGGAACCAATTCTCTCTTGTTCATTTATAGCACATGCACCCGACCATGTTGCTGCTTTTAATGCCTCTTCAATTGACAAGCCTAAATAAATACAGGATAAACCAATTATAAAAGGCATTGATTTAATATGACAACTACCAGGGTTAAAATCTGATGCTACAGCAATATGAACACCTCTATCAATTAATTTACGTGCAGGGGCATACTTTTCTTTTCCTAGAAAAAAAGTAGTTCCAGGCAATAATATTGCTATCGTGTCAGAATTAAATAATAATTCAATATCTTCATCTGATATTTCCATCAAATGATCCGCTGAAACAGCTTTTACTTCAGACGCTAACTTTGATCCTCCGATATTAGAAAATTCATCAGTATGGATACGTGGAAGTAAATTATGTTTAATCGCAGTTTTGAGAACCTTCCTAGATTGTGAAAGGCTAAAATATCCTACTTCACAAAACACATCACAAAATTTTGCAATACCCTGTTCTGATACTGCTGGTATCATTTCATTACATAATAAATCGACATAAGCATTTGTATCTCCATTAAATTCATCTGGAACCGAATGAGCACCAAGAAAAGTAGGGAAAATATCAATCTTATGGTTATTATGAACATAATCTAAAACCCTAAGTGATTTCAACTCAGATTCTGTATCTAAACCATAACCAGTTTTTGCTTCAATAGTAGTCGTACCCAAGATTAAAAATTCATCCATCCGCTTCATAACAAGATCTAATAATTCAGTTTCGCTAGATTCTCTAACTCCTATAATACTAGAATTTATGCCTCCACCTTCTTTGGATATTTCTTCATATTTTTTCCCTGATATCCTTTGAGTAAATTCTTTTTCTCTTCCACTTTTAAAAACAGGATGCGTATGAGCGTCTACAAATCCTGGTGTAACAAGTTTCTGATTGCAATCAATTGTATGTTCACCATTATTGTCATTTTTTCCAATATCAATAACTATTCCATTTTCAATATCAATCGTACAATTTTTTAAACTATCAAATGAACCTGTCTCTGAGTTATAAGTAGATAGAATACCTATATTCTTTAACTGAAGCATTTATTTATTTTCTCTCATCGGTATTTTTATATTCCAATTATCGGCATGATCTATAGCATTTTCATATCCCGCATCAGCATGACGCATTATTCCTATTCCTGGATCATTACTTAAGACGCGTTTGAGTCTTTTTTCCATTTCTTTACTTCCATCAGCGCAAATTACTTGTCCAGAATGAATAGATAACCCCATACCTACTCCACCCCCATGATGTATGGAGACCCATGTAGCTCCACTTGCAGTATTCATAAGCGCATTTAGCAATGGCCAATCTGCAATTGCATCAGATCCATCTAACATATTTTCAGTTTCTCGATAAGGAGAGGATACAGATCCTGTATCAAGATGATCTCTTCCAATGACTATTGGGGCTAGAAGTTCACCATTAGCAACCATATTATTTAATTCTACACCAAATTTTGATCTTTGTTCATAATTTAACCAGCAAATTCTAGCTGGTAAACCTTGGAATTTTACTTTTTCCCTAGCAAGGTTAATCCAGCGTGTTAATGTTTTGTCTTTTGGAAACATTTCAATAATCTTATCATCTGTCTTAAAAATATCCTCTTCTTTTCCAGATAATGCAACCCATCTAAATGGCCCTCTTCCCTCACAAAATAAAGGTCTTATATAAGCAGGTACAAAACCTGGGAAATCAAAGGCATTATGAATTCCTGATTTTGCTGCTTGACCTCTTAGGTTATTCCCATAATCAAAACATATAGAACCTTTATCCTTTAAGGCTAGTATACCTTTGCAATGCTCTCCCATTGCACGAAAACTCTCACTAATATATTTATCAGGGTTTTTCCTTCTTAGATCCAATGCTTCTTTGAAGGTGTATCCATTTGGGATATATCCATCTAGTTCATCATGGGCAGATGTTTGATCCGTGACTAAATCAGGGATAATATCCATTTCGGCTAATTTTGGTATTATATCGGCAGCATTGCCTAATAACCCAACAGATAATGACTCTTTATTGTTTATAGCTTTTTTAACCATATTTATCGCCTCATTTAATGAATCTGTAGAATGTTGAATATAATTAGTATCTAACCGTCTTTGAATTCGAGCAGGATTCACTTCAATAATTAAAGCAACGCCATTATTCATTGTAATAGAAAGAGGTTGAGCGCCTCCCATACCACCTAAACCTGCGGACACTACAAGTTTACCAGTTAAATCACTGTCAAAATGTTGTTTTGCAGCTGCAGCAAATGTTTCATATGTTCCTTGCAAGATTCCTTGAGTACCAATATATATCCATGAACCAGCTGTCATTTGACCATACATGATTAAACCATTTTTATCTAACTCATTAAAATGCTCCCAGTTTGCCCAATGAGGAACTATATTTGAATTAGCAATTAAAACACGAGGTGAAGATTTATGTGTCTTCACTATACCAACTGGTTTGCCTGATTGAATTAAAAGAGTTTCATCTTCATTTAACTCCTCTAATGATTTAATTATCATATTATAACAATCCCAATTCCTTGCGGCTTTCCCTTTACCTCCATAAACCACTAAATTATCAGGGTCCTCTGCTACATCAGGATGAAGATTGTTTTGAATCATTCTGTAAGGAGCTTCAATCTGCCAGTTCTTACAAGTCAGTTGATTTCCAAAAGGTGGTTTTATACTAATTTTCATTTATTTAATTAAGTAAAGATGAATAGTCAGAATTGTTTTTCATCTGATTGTAAGAGAAAACTGAAATGCCTACAAATTTTTCTTGAATAGAATATTTTATCTTTTTTTCAACATCCTTTGAACTTTGATTATAAAGAGCGATTCCCATAATTATTTTGTCACGATATTTCTTTGGAAAATTATCATTAATAATGCTGATATTTTGTGAAAAATCACTCATATTAGGTGAATAATTCATAGGAACTACCCAATCAACATATCCAGCAGCCAACCATACATCCCATTCTTGCAGGAATCGTTCTCTTGCAACATAAAGATTAGGCTTTACCGCAGCAGACAAAATAATATTTGGACGGATATCTTTTATAATTCCTTTTACATCCTTTACTAAATTTGTAATAGATTTTCGTTTAGCATTATTCCATTGTTTCATATTTCCTATTAATCTTTGACTTGCAATATTGCTTCTTTCCATCTCTAAAAACCAAGGATTTGGGTCTCGTCCTACATCCTTTATAAATTTAGCTATTGCATAAGGATTTCTTCCGTAGTCAACATCTTGATAACGTATGTAATCTAGGTGTAAGCCATCTATTTCATAATTAACTATTATCTCTTTAAAAATAGAAACTAAATAATTATTTACCTCTGGATGATTAGGAGCGAGAAATACACCTTCACCCTCATTTCTTGTTGAAATTTTATATAGCTGTTTATTTATATCTACCGGCCATTCTTCAATCGTATCAATCCAATCTTCATTTTTATAAATTATATGTTTTTTATCTTCAGGCATAACCTTGCTAGACCAAACAAGATACACGTTCACCCAGGCATGCACCTTAATCCCTCTACCTTTTATATTTTGAAGTAGATATGACAATGGATCAAATTTATCACTGGATAGCAATTGGCTCCTCGGAATCATTTGAGATTCATATAATGCATCTCCGCGACCTCTAACCTGTACAAATAGATCGTTTATATTTCTTTCAGATGCAAAATTTATTAGTTCATCAATTGACTTCTTTGTCTGCAAAGCATCTCTAACAACCCATAAACATTGATAATTAAAATTGTAATCATTATCAATATCTTTACTAAGTGCAATATTAAAATTTAATATAAAAAGAAGGGCAACCTGAAAGATTGCCCTTATTGAAATTAACGAACTAGAAAAATTCACTATTAAGTGTGAATTATGTTCATTCCGAATCTTTTTCCTCACCAGAAGTAACAAGCTCAGAATCTATTGCACCTTCCATATCAACAAATTCAATAAGTGCAACTGATGCTCTATCATTATCTCGGAACCCTAGTTTAACAATACGTGTATACCCACCATTTCTATTTTTATAAACTGGAGCTACGTCATTTAATAAAATACCTAGAATATTTTTGTGACGAATTTTTCTAGCTATCATTCTTATTGAAGTGAGATCACCCTTTTTCGCTTTAGTAATAAGAGGTTCGATATATCTACGTAACTCCTTAGCTCTAGACTCAGTAGTTTTAATACGCTTATGCAGTATTAAATTTTCAGCCAAATTAGATAGCAATGCTCTCCTATGACTTGGATTAACACCTAATTTTCTACCTTTTCTTCGATGTCTCACTATTTTATACTTCTTCTTTTAAGTATTTATCTACTTCTATACCAAAGCTAAGACCCATTTGATCAAGTTTCTCAACAAGTTCAGTTAATGACTTTCTACCAAAATTCTTATATTTAAGCATTTGGTTCTCTTCTTTACTAACTAATTCATAAATGAATTTTATACCTGCGGCTTGAAGACAATTATGACTACGAACTGAAAGCTCCATCTCATCTATTGTTAGATTCAATAACTTGCGTATCTCTAACACTTCTTCACTTACTGGCTCTGATATTTCAAGAACTTCAGGCTTACTAATTGATTCAACTATACGTAATTGATCCATCAATACAGTGGCTGAATAACTTACAGCATCTTGAGGAGCAATGGATCCATCAGTTGTAACTTCCAAAGATAACAGCTCAATTGGTTCTTTAGCTCCTGGGACCGGTGTAACATTAAAAATTACTTTACTAACAGGGTTAAAAATACTATCAATTGCAATAGTGCCTAATGGAGCATTTGGAAGCTCATTCTCTTCGGAAGGAGTATAACCTTTACCAACACCAATTTTGATTTCTGCATCTAACTTTACACCTTCGTTTAATTCAGTGATATAATGTTTCTTATTCAGAACCTTTAATTCTGAAGTAGCCTTCTGAATATCAGTTGCAGTAAATTTACAAGGACCCTCTAATTTAATATTTATTTTTTCAGGATCGTTATCATCTAGTTTAAATCGAACTCCTTTAAGGTTCTGAATTATATCTGAAACATCTTCGTGAACCCCTTCAATTGAAGAAAATTCATGCAACACTCCATCAATCCTAATATTTGTAATGGCGGCGCCTGGTATACAAGTTAAAAGAACACGCCTTAAAGCATTACCAATAGTAATTCCATAACCTCTTTCTAATGGTTTCACAATAAACTTACCAAAAGTATCTGATAAACTGTTTTCTTCAGCTTTAATTTTAATTTCAAGTTTTTTTGACATTATCTATTACCCTTTTATTTATTACTTTGAATATAGCTCAACAATTAACTGTTCATTGACTATAATACCCATATCTTCTCGTTTTGGTACTTCAGTAAAAGTACCAGTTAACTTTGCTTTATCAAGCTCTAGCCAAGGTAAATCTAAATCACCTTTTACTAACCGCACAGAATCCAATATTACATCTAATTTCTTACTCTTATCACGGACTTTAATCTGATCACCAGACTTAACAAGATAGCTTGGAATATTTACTTTTTTATCATTAACTAAAAAATGTGCATGATTTACAAGTTGCCTAGCCTGAGGACGTGATGAAGCAAAACTCAATCTATAAACAACATTATCAAGCCTTCTTTCAAGCAACTCCATAAGATTTGTTCCTGTTTCACCTTTCATTTGATCAGCCTTAGCAAAATATGATCTAAATTGTTTTTCTAACAGGCCATACATAAACTTAATTTTTTGCTTCTCAAGTAATTGCGTACCATAATTCGATAAGCGCCTACGTCTAGCCTGACCATGCTGACCAGGGGCATAAGGTTTGCGATTTAATAAACGATCATATTTATTGTTTCCAAAAATATTTTCACCAAATTTTCGAACTATCTTTCCTCTTGGTGTATTTAATTTTGCCATAATATTCCTCTTAACTAGACCCTTCTTCTTTTTGGTGGCCTACAACCATTATGGGGTAATGGTGTAACATCTTTTATAGACATTACATTTAATCCAGCTGAAGCCAATGATCTTACCGCAGATTCCCTACCAGACCCTGGTCCTTTAACTCTCACATCTACAGATAGGAGACCCATGGAAATTACTTCTTTGGCAACCTTTTCAGCCGCAACAGTAGCTGCATAAGAAGTATTTTTACGTGAACCTTTAAACCCTGACGTTCCAGCTGTAGACCAAGCAATTACATTTCCAAATTTATCTGCAATTGATATATGAGTATTATTGAAAGTAGCCTTTATACTAGCAACTCCTCTAGTATCAGCAACCTTCTTCTTCTTTGATTTCTTCTTTTGTGGTGGTTTAGCCAATTAATATAACCTTTCTATTTCTTTTCCAAAGCTTTTTTACCCATTCCGACAGTTTTCTTACGACCTTTTCTTGTTCGGGCATTTGTTTTTGTTCGTTGACCATTTACAGGCAGTCCTCTTCTATGACGCATCCCTTTATAGCTCCCAATATCTCGCAAACGCTTAATGTTCATAGCAACTTCTGATCTATGTTCACCTTCAATAGCTAATTCCATTTTTGAAATAACATCACGAATAGTTACTACTTGCTTTTCAGTTAGATCTTTAACTCGTTTGTTATGATTTATTTTAGCTTTATCGCATATTTCTTTCGCGGTAGTAAGACCAATTCCATATATATAACTCAATGAATAAGGAACTTTCTTATCTCTTGGAATATCTACACCTGCTATTCTTGCCATAATTTTTACCCTATCCCTGTCTTTGCTTATGCTTAGGGTTCTCACAAATTACTTGTACAACACCCTTTCGTTTAATAATCTTACATTTAGGACACATTTTTTTTACAGAAGGTCTAACTTTCATAACTACTTTTGCCTATAAATAATTCTTCCACGTTTTAAATCATAAGGAGATATTTCTAATGTTACAATATCACCAGGTAAAATTTTAATATAATGCATTCTCATCTTGCCTGACACATGAGCTAAAACTTCATGCATTTCACCACCAATTTCAACCTCAACTCTAAACATTGCACTTGGAAGTGTTTCCGTTATAACCCCATCAATTGTTATAGGTTTTTCCTTAGCCATTCAGCTTACTCCCTGAAAGAACCTCAGGACCATCCTCCCGGATTACAATCGTATGTTCGAAATGAGCAGAATTATAACCATCCTTGGTCTTTACTGTCCAACCATCATCTAATGTATAAACCTCTCTACTACCTCTATTAATCATTGGCTCTATCGCAAGACACATACCTTCTTTCAATAGAATACCCATACCGGGATCTCCATAATTTGGAATTTGAGGATCTTCATGGAGATTTGTTCCAATTCCATGCCCAACTAACTCTCTCACGATTGAATAACCTTTAGGCTCAACAAATGACTGAATTGCATGTCCAATATCTGATACATAGTTTCCAGGCACAGCTTTTTTAATTCCACAATATAAAGCTTCTTGAGTTGTTTCTATTAATTCTCTATCTTCATTGCTTATACTCCCAACAGCAAAAGTTCTTGCTGAATCTCCATAATAACCATTTTTAACAGCTCCACAATCAATCCCAACTATCTGACCACCTTTAAGCATATTACCTGAAGGTATTCCATGCACTACTTCATCATTAACAGAAATACATAATGTAGAAGGAAAGCCCATATAACCTTTAAATGCAGGTATAGCATCTTTAGCGCGAATAAATTTTTCGGCTAACATATCTAACTCCAATAATGAAGTACCCGACTTTACTCTCTCTGAAAGCATATCTAATGTATCGGCTACAATCTGAGCACTTTCAGCAATAAGATCAATTTCTCTTTCTGTTCTAATTCTAACCATTAAATCCGTTTTCTACCTCTAATTTTACCTTTTGACAAAAAACCGTCATAGTGACGCATTAGAAGATGAGATTCAATTTGTTGTAATGTATCAAGGGCAACACCAACAATTATCAAGAGACTCGTACCTCCAAAAAAAGAGGCCAAATCATAACCGACATTCATAACATTCATTAAAACAAATGGGAAAACAGCGACTCCAGCAAGAAAAATTGAACCTGGAAGAGTAACGCGAGTTAAAATATTATCAATATATTCAGCTGTTTTCTTTCCAGGCCTTACACCTGGTATAAATCCACCATGCTGTTTCATATTAGAAGCAACTTGAACCGGATCAAAAGCTATAGCAGTATAAAAATACGTGAAAAATATTATCATCAAACCAAAAACTGTCCAATAGAATGGATGATCAAATGAAAACCATCTAGTAACACCAAGCATAAATTCACTTTCAGGAAAAAACATAGCAACTGTACTAGGTATAAACATTACAGATTGAGCAAAAATTATAGGCATAACACCAGCTGTATTAACCCGCAGTGGAATATGTGTAGCCTGGCCACCGTATATTTTACGACCAACAACTCTTTTTGCATATTGTACTGGAATCTTTCTTGTTCCTTGAGTTAATCTTACTACAAATGCAATAATAATAAACATTATACCAAGTAAAATCACTTCTGTTAGAATACCTCTTAAGCCTGCCTGTACCTGAGTAATCTCCCCAAGAATAACAGAGGGGAGAACAGAAACTATACCTACCATAATAATTAATGATATTCCATTACCAATGCCACGTTCAGTAATTCGTTCACCTAACCACATAAGCAACATGGTTCCTGTAACAATACTAACTATTGCAACAAATGTAAATCCAATGCCAGGATTAGTAACTACCGCAACACCATTACTAGAAGTCATAGATTCTAGAAATATTGTTATACTATAAGCCTGAAGAATAGATACAGCGACTGTACCGTATCTTGTTAGTTGGGTTAATTTTTTTCTTCCCTCTTCACCCTCTTTCTGTAATCGTTGAAAATAGGGAACAACACTACCCATTAATTGGAAAATAATTGAAGTTGTTATATATGGCATTATTCCAAGTGCAAATAATGTTGCCTTTTGAAAGGCACCACCAGCAAACATATTAAAAAGACCTAACAATGTATTTTGACTTTGCATAGCACGAAATGCATCCATTAAAGCTTCACTATTGATCCCAGGGATAGGTATATGCGCTCCCATTCGAACCACAACTAGAACTCCAAAAGTAAATAATATCCTCCCTCGAAGCTCAGGTATGTTGAACATATTTCTGATTTTCTCAATCATTGTATTTCAACTGTTCCCCCAGCTTTCTCAATCTTCAAGACAGCTGATTTACTAAAACTAGTGGCTTTAATTTTAATTGCATTTTTTAATTCACCATCACCCAAAACTTTAACAGGCTGCAAGGAGGAAGATATTAAGCCATTATCAAAAAGTTTTTTTGAATCGACTTCATCTGTATTGAGGGTATCAATATCTCTAAGGTTAACAATCTGATATTGTTTCCTAAATAAATAATTAGAGAAACCCCTCTTAGGAAGACGTCTATGTAACGGCATTTGACCACCCTCAAACCAAGGTCTATGTTTACTTCCACTTCTAGAATGATATCCTTTTTCGCCTCTCCCTGCAGTTCTACCAAGACCAGATCCGTGTCCTCTGCCAACACGTTTTCTATTAGATGTCGCTCCTTTAACTGGTTTCAATAAACTAAGTCTCATTATAACTCTTCCACGTCTATTAAAAATTCTATTTTCTTTACCATACCCCTTGTTGCAGGATTATCAGGCATTATAACTGATTTATTTAATTTTCTCAAACCCATAGCATCCAAAGTAGCCTTAGCTTTCTTTTTATAACCGATTCTACTTTTAACCTGTGTAATTCTAAGTTCTTTGTTTTTTGATTTTTTCATATCTAACTAAATAATTCTTTGATTGTCATTCCACGTTTATTTGCTACCAAAACCGCATCCTGCAAATTCTCCAAAGCATTAATAGTTGCTCGCACTATATTCAACGGATTTGTTGAACCATATCTTTTTGATAAGATATTGTTTATGCCTACTTGTTCCATAACTGCTCGAACAGGGCCTCCAGCAATAATACCTGTACCCTGTGATGCTGGCTTAAGTAAGACCCTACTTGATCCATACTTTCCAACAATTTTATGGGGAATAGTTCCATTAATTATCTTAGCTTTAAATATATTATGTTTCGCGTTATCTTTGGCTTTAGCTATACTAGATATAACCTCATTAGCTTTCCCTAAACCAACACCGATATGGCCACTTCCATCCCCAATAACAACTAAGGTTGAAAAACTAAATCTTTTGCCCCTAGATGTTACTTTAGCGACACGATTAATTCTAACTACTGATTCTTCTTTTAAATCTAATTCTGCTGGATTAATTATAGACAACTTTTATCCTCTCAATTAAAATTTTAAACCTGATTTTCGGGCAGCATCAGCCATTGCTTTAACTCTACCTGTATATGGGTAACCATTACGATCAAACCATACCTCTTTAATTTTATTCTTTTTCGCTTTCTCACCAATCTTTTTTCCTACAATTTTACTTTGCTCAACCTTCCCTTTAACCTTAGCAATTTCAGATTTTAAACTTTTGTCTAACGAAGAGACTGAAACCAAAGTTGCACCATTTAAGTCATCAATAATTTGTGCTTGAATATTATTTAGACTCCTACTTACAACAAGTCTTGGTCGATTAGAGATATTGTCTTGTGTGCGTTTACTACGATTTCGTCTACGTTCGTTTCTTGCATTATCTTTTGTTAACTTGCTCAACCTTCACCTCCACCAACAGTTTTACCTTGTTTAGACCTAACATACTCACCCTTATAGCGAATCCCTTTTCCCTTAAATGGCTCAGGTTTTCTAAATGATCTAATTTTAGCTGAAACCTCCCCTACCAACTGCTTATTTATTCCTGAAACCTTTATTTCAGTACGATTATTTGCTTCTATTACAATACCTTCAGGTGGGTCAAAATGAATTTCATGGGAATAACCTAAAGTAAGGATCAGTCTTTTACCCTGTATATTAGCCTGATAACCAACACCTTGAATCTCTAATTCTTTATAAAACCCTTCTGATACACCGATTACGCAATTCATTAATATCATTCTGGTTGTTCCATGTAGAGATCTATGATCTCTATTATCAGAGGACCTAGATACAACCAATACATTGTCTTTAAGATCTAAATTCATATCTTTATGAATATTAATGTCTAAAGACCCTTTAGGACCTTTTACTAATACAGATAAATCATTGATAGTTACATCAACTCCATCAGGTATTAAAATTGGCTGTTTTCCTATTCTCGACATCACTTTTACCAAATATTACATAAAATCTCGCCGCCAACGCCTAATTTTTTCGCTACCTTATTAGACAATACTCCTTTTGAAGTAGATAAGATAGAAACACCAAGCCCATCTAGAACTTTTGGTATTTTTGAACAAGCAACATATACTCTATATCCAGGTTTGCTAACTCTATTAATTTCAGTAATAACCGATTTCCCTTTATAATCATATTTCAGAAAAATCCTAATAAATTCATTCATACCATCTTTAACATAAATAAAATCATCAATATATTTTTCTTCTTTAAGTATAAAAACAATACGTTTCTTCATTTTTGATGAAGGTATATCAACCCAACGTTTATTCACAGCTAACCCATTTCGGATTCTTGTAAGTAAATCAGCTGTAGGATCTGTCATTGTCATAATTTATATCTCCTCTACCAACTAGCCTTAGTAACTCCAGGTATTTCACCTTTAAGAGCCATCTCTCTAAAACAAATTCTACATAAACCAAATTTTCTCATATAAGCTGTTGGACGCCCACAATTAAAACACCTATTGTATCTTCTTGTAGAAAATTTTGGTTTTTGTTTTGCTTTATGTATTAATGATTTTTTTGCCATTAATCAACCTCAGACATTTCTTCCTTAACCGGTTTTTCTCTTAGTGGAAATCCAAATTCTTTGAGTAGCCAATAAGCCTCACTATCTGATTTTGCAGTAGTAACAATATTTATATCCATTCCTCTTACGCTATCTATTTTATCATAGTTTATTTCTGTAAAAATAATCTGCTCTGTTACTCCAAAGTTATAGTTTCCCCTTTTATCAAATGATTTAAAAGAAAGCCCTCTAAAATCTCTCGTTCTAGGCATAGCAACAGTAATTAGACGTTCAAGAAATTCATACATTCTATTCCCTCTAATAGTGACTTTGCAACCAACAGGAAACCCTCTTCTAATTTTAAAGTTTGATATATCTTTTCTTGATAAGGTTATAATAGGCTTTTGACCGGAAATTAAAGATAATTCTTCGACAGCACTTTCCAAAGCTTTCGGATTAACTTTTGCATCACCCACACCCATATTGATTGATATAGTTGTTAACTTAGGTACCTGCATAGGGTTTGTATAATTAAATCTCTCAATTAATTTAGGTGTAATACTTTCTAAATAATGCTTCCGCAGATTGGGTACATAGGTTACAACTTTAGTTTTTGTTGACTTCTTGCTGCTCTTAGCATTCTTTTTAGAGACTGACTTTTTTTCAGAAGCCATAATTATACCTCAATTT
Source organism: uncultured bacterium (assembly GCA_964442015.1). GTDB lineage: Bacteria > Fidelibacterota > Marinisomatia > Marinisomatales > TCS55. The sequence goes on along the minus strand of CAYTYA010000006.1, from coordinate 25,267 downwards.
CCTGACCTGTTTTCAAAGATATCCGAACTTTTGATCCATCACTTAGAATTTTATATCCTATACGCGTAACCTCACCCTTTTGAACAACCATGAGATTTGATAAATTTATTGGTGCTTCTTTTTCAGAAAAACCACCACTAGGGTTTTCTTGTGTAGGACGAACTGAATGTTTAACCATATTCACCCCTTCAACAATTGCTCTGTTTTCCTTAGGAAAAACAAATAATAATTTACCTTCAGATCCTTTATGATTACCCTTAATCACCCTTACCAGCATTCCTTTACGTAGATTCATCACATTACCTCAGGAGCCATAGATACAATTTTCATATAACCACTATCACGCAATTCTCTGGCAACAGGTCCAAATATACGTGTTCCTCTTGGCTCACCAGCTTCTGTTAGAAGTACGGCTGCATTATCATCAAATCGAATATATGACCCATCATTTCTTCTAACTTCTTTTCTTGTTCTAACTACTACAGCTCGCGTAACATCTCCTTTTTTAACTGCGCCACCAGGAATAGCACTTTTAACAGATACCACTATTAAATCACCTAAAGATGCATACCTTCTTTTAGACCCACCTAATATTTTGAAGCACAATATCTCTTTTGCCCCAGAATTATCGGCTACTTTTAATCTTGTTTCTTGTTGAATCATATTATTATATAAATAATTTTTACCTTATCACTTTACTAACTAACCATCTTTTATTTTTACTCATCGGAGGTATTAGTCTGATTTCTACTATATTACCAATATTTGCTTCAACAGATCCTATATGAGCCATATATTTTTTAGATCGGTTTACATATTTTCCATAAAGAGGATGCGGAATTTTTTTAGTAACATTGACCACTACTGTTTTTTGCATTTTTTCACTTACTACTTCACCAACTAGTTTTTGTCTTTTTCTTATTTCAGTCATTATTGTTCTTTCATCTTTTTATCATTGCGAATACCTAAATCATACTCCCTAAGAACTGTCTTTAATTGAGCTATTTCTTTTTTTACATTTCTTAGCTGTGAAGGATCTTCAAGCTGTTGAAGTGCTTTTTGAAAACGAAAATTTTGCAATGAATCTAAATCATCCTTTAACTTAACTTCCAACTCAGAGACAGTCATATCATTTAATTCATTCTTTTTCATAATTATTTAGCTCTCTCTTCTAACAGCAAACTTTGTTTTAATAGGTAGTTTATGACTTGCTCTACGGAATCCTTCTTCAGCTTCTTCTTCACTCACTCCTTCAACTTCAAATAGCACTCTACCTGGTTTAACTACAGCAACCCAGTATTCTGGGGTACCTTTCCCTTTACCCATACGAGTTTCTGCAGGTTTTTTTGTAATTGGCTTATCTGGAAATATTCTTATCCACATCTTTCCAGTTTTACGTACTACTCTAGATATTGTTATTCGAGCAGCTTCAATCTGTCTGGAAGTTATCCATCCAGGAGTTACCGCTTTCAATCCATAACTTCCAAAAGTAACATGGCTTCCACGACTAGCCATTCCTCGCCTATTACCTCTATGGTGACGACGATATTTTACTTTTTTTGGTTCAAGCATTTTTATTTGCTCCCATGCATATCCATACTTTTATACCAATGATTCCATATGAAGTCTGAGCCTCAGTTAAAGCATAATCTATATCTGCCCTTAGAGTATGTAATGGAATTCTTCCTTCAGCAAATTTCTCACTTCTTGCAATTTCCGAACCACCTAATCGACCAGCTACATTCACTCTTATCCCTTGGGCACCCATTCTAATGGTAGCCTGTATTGCTTTACTTACAACCCTTCTATACGATATCTTTTTAACTAGCTGGTGCGCTATATTCGCCCCAACCAAAGCAGCATCTAATTCTGGTCTTTTTATTTCCGATATATTCACTTGTACGTCTTTACTTGTTAATTGCCCAACCTCTGCTTTTAAACGAGACACTTCTTCTCCACCTTTTCCAATAACGATACCTGGTCGTGCAGTAAAAATTGTCACAGTTACAACTTTTGATGTTCTACTTATCTCTACTCTAGAAACCCCAGCATTTGGCAATCTATGTTTTAAATATTTTCTTATTTTAACGTCTTCTTCAAGCTCTGATGGAAAATCTTTTTCTGCAAACCAATTAGATCTCCAGTTCTTATTAACTGATAACCTAAAGCCTATCGGATGTGTTTTTTGACCCAAAATTTTACCTCCTACGAATCATCGCTAATTACAATCGTTAAATGACTAGTAGGCTTATTTAACTTTGATATCCTACCCATAGAAGCTGCTCTAAATCTCTTTAAATGAGGCCCGCCATCTGCAAAAGCTTCCTTAATAGTAAATGAATCCGGATCTACATTCGCAGGTTCGTTTGACTGCATTAAATTTGCAACAGCTGACCTAACGGTCTTTTCTGTCACATAAGAAGCTTTTAATGGAGAAAAATGAAGATAGTCTAAAGCGAACCCGACTTTCTTACCTCTTATTTTATCAAGAACGATCCTAACTTTCTTAGGTGACTGCTTTATATATTTACTAATTGATTTTGCTTCCATGATTAGCTCTTTCTATCACCCGAATGCATTCTAAAAGTACGAGTTGGCGCAAACTCACCTAATTTATGACCAACCATGTTTTCTGAAACAAAAACTGGTATAAATTTATTTCCATTATGCACAGCTATAGTGTGCCCTACAAAATTTGGAGTTATTATTGATCTTCTAGACCATGTCTTCAGGATTTTCTTTTTTTTAGATCCGCTCATACTTACAAGTTTATTTTCAAGTTTTTCATCAACATAGGGACCTTTTTTTAACGACCGAGACATTATTTCCTCCTCTTAACAATAAGAGCATTGGACTTCTTATTTTTCTTACGAGTCTTATAGCCTTTAGTAGGCTTCCCCCAAGGAGTACAAGGATGTCTTCCACCTGAGGATTTACCTTCACCTCCACCCATGGGATGATCAACAGGGTTCATAGCAACGCCACGCACTTTTGGTCTACGACCAAGCCATCTGCTCCTTCCTGCTTTCCCACTTACAATTTGTTCATGAGATTTATTTCCAACTTCCCCTACAACAGCATAGCAGTCGGAATTAATTAATCTTACTTCACCAGATGGTAGCTTAATAGATGTAAAACCGCCGTCGTCATGCGACATAATTTGCGCACCTGTTCCAGCAGACCTAACTAACTGAGCACCCTTGCCAGGATGCATTTCAACATTATGAACAATTAATCCAGTAGGAATATTTTTTAGGCATAATGCATTTCCAATTTTTAATTCAGCAGATGAAGATGAAACTAATTGATCTCCAACTTTTAAACCAAAAGGAGCTAGAATATATCTTTTTTCACCATCAGCGTAATGAAGCAAAGCAATATTAGCTGATCTATTTGGATCATATTCTATTGTAGCTACTTTTGCTATAATATCCATTTTGTCACGCTTAAAATCAATAATTCTATACCTTCTCCTATGTCCACCACCCCGATGTCGCACAGTGATTCTTCCATTATTATTTCTACCACCAGATTTTCTCAACGCTGTAGTAAGTTTCTTCTCGGGTTGATCTGTTGTTATATGTTCAAAATCAGATCGTGTAGAAAATCGATTTCCAGGTGTTGTAGGTTTTATTATTCTAATACCCATAGACCCCTATCCTATTTCACCTTTCATTAAATCTATGTTAAAACCTTCTTTAAGTGTAACTATTGCCTTTTTCCAATCAGATCTCTTACCTGAGGTTCTAATCGTACGTCCACCACTTTTCATTGTCATATCTTTAGTTTTTCCTAATCGATTCATTGTGGCAACCTTTTGAACCTCAACATCAAACCTATTCTCAACCGCATTTTTAATATCAATTTTATTTGATTTTTGATTGACCTGAAACGCGTACTTTCTTTGAATTTCTTCTAATTGTGTCATTTTTTCAGTAAATAAAGGTCTAATTATAATATCATTATGTTTCATTATCTACCCGCTAACCCATCATTTAATAATTCAAGCCCCTTCTTATCAATCAATATAAAATCAGAATCAATAAGATCGTAAGTACTTGCACTTATAGCTTTTAATAAAGCTATATTTGGAATATTTCTTAACGATAAAAACAAGTTATCATCTATCTCAGACGATAAAAAGAGTATTTTTCCATCAATCTTTAATTTTTGTAATAATTGACATATTTTTTTTGTTTTTATTTTTTTTATATCAAAATCATTGATTACAAGCAGCTTTCCATCTTTAATCTTTTGAGATAAAACTGACTTACGAGCTAACCTCTTAATCTTTTTTGGTAAATTATATTCATATTTATGCGGCTCTGGACCAAATACAGTTCCACCACCACGCCATATTGGGGAACTATTAGTACCTGCACGCGCTACACCTCTACCTTTTTGCTTCCAAGGCTTCTTTCCTCCACCACGGACCATACCTCTTGATTTAGTTGAATGTGTACCTTGTCGACTATTAGCCATTTCTGATAACACCGCTCTATGTACAGCATCTTTATTGGGAGTTAAACCAAAAATAGAATCATCAACATTAATTTTTGATAATTTTTTACCCTGTTTATTTAAAACTTGCAATTCCATAATTATTTATTCACAATCACCATACCATTATTTGAACCAGGAACAGCTCCTTTTACAAAAATATAATTATTCTCTAAATCTATTTTAACCACTTTTAAATTCTCTACTGTTTTCTTTTTATTGCCATATTGTCCAGCCATTTTCATGCCTTTAAAAACTCTTGAAGGGTCAGAGGCCTGACCAATAGATCCCGCAGAACGCGGATGCTCTCTTTGACCATGTGTTTTAGGGCCTCCAGCAAATCCATGTCTTTTCATAACCCCTGAAAATCCTCTCCCCTTAGATGTTCCAGTTACCTTAACTAAATCACCTTCTTTAAATATGGAGGAATTAAAAACTTGACCCAATTTATAATCGAATCCATGAACAGTATCAAATTCAACTATAAATCTTGTTGGATCTACGCCAGCTTTCTTAAAGTGACCCTTTAATGGCTTATTCGTATTCTTCTCTTTTTTATCTCCATAAGCGATTTGTACCGCATCGTATCCATCATTATCTAAAGTTTTTACCTGAGTAACACTACAAGGACCTGCCTGAAGAATAGTAACAGGAACTGCAGATCCATTTTCATCAAATACTTGAGACATGCCCATTTTTTTTGCTATTAGCCCTCTCATAATAACTAAACCTTAATCTCTATATCAACTCCAGCAGGCAAGTCTAGTTTCATTAATGATTCTACAGTTTTAGGAGTAGAATTAATAATATCTACAATCCGTTTATGAATATGTGTCTGAAATTGCTCTCTAGATTTTTTATTTACAAAAGGAGACCTCAATACCGTATAGATAGTTCTATGAGTTGGCAAAGGTATAGGACCAGATATTACTGCGCCAGTGGATTTTGCTGTTTTCACAATCTTTTCTGTCGATTTATCTAATAAAGAATGATCATAAGCTTTTAAACTTATTCTAATTATCTGATGTGCCATTCTATTCCTTTATTTCTGTAACCACACCAGCGCCAACTGTTCGACCACCTTCACGGATCGCAAAACGTAATTCCTTATCCATTGCGATACTTGTAATTAACTCTACATCCATTTCTACGTTATCTCCTGGCATTACCATTTCTGTTCCTTCTGGCAATGTCACTACACCCGTAACATCTGTTGTACGAAAATAAAACTGTGGACGATACCCATTAAAAAATGGAGTGTGGCGACCACCTTCATCTTTCTTTAACACATACACGTTTGCTTTAAATTTTGTATGAGGTGTAATACTACCTGGCTTTACTACAACCTGCCCACGCTTCAAATCTTCTTTATCAACACCACGGAGTAGCAACCCCGCATTATCTCCTGCCTGACCTTGATCAAGAAGCTTGCGGAACATCTCTACTCCAGTTACTACTGATTTCGTATCAGAATCCATACCAATAATATCAACTTCATCACCAACATTTATAATTCCTCTTTCAATACGACCTGTGCCAACCGTTCCACGACCAGTAATGCTAAACACATCCTCTACTGGCATTAAAAAAGGACGTTCTACATCACGTTTTGGCTCTGGAATAAATGAATCGCAAGCTGCCATTAATTCTGTAATGCATTTTGTCGCATTTTCATCACTAGAATTATTTAATGCTTCCAATGCGCTTCCCTTGATAATAGGAGTATCATCACCAGGAAAATCATATTCATTAAGCAAATCACGTAATTCCATTTCTACCAATTCAACTAATTCTGGATCATCTACCTGATCTGTCTTATTCATAAAAACAACAATACTTGGAACATTAACCTGACGTGCTAATAAAACATGCTCTCTTGTCTGAGGCATAGGACCATCTGCTGCACTTACCACCAAAACTCCACCATCCATTTGAGCTGCACCAGTTATCATATTTTTTATATAATCTGCGTGTCCAGGACAATCTACATGCGCATAATGTCGATTCTCAGTCTCATATTCTACATGAGCTGTTTGAATCGTGATACCACGTTCACGTTCTTCAGGAGCATTATCAATACTATCAAATGATCGAACCTCGCTCAAACCGCGAGCACTTTGCGTTTGAGTAATCGCTGCTGTTAAAGTTGTTTTACCATGATCAACATGGCCTATCGTGCCAATATTTACATGGGGTTTTGTACGTTCAAATTTTGCTTTAGACATATTATTTATTCTCCTTAATTAAATTTAGGAAGCCTTTCCATGTACTTGTTCGATAATTTCTGCTTCAATTTTCGATGGCACACGTTGATAATTTGAAAATTCCATATGAAATACTGCACGACCTTGAGTCAATGATCTTAAATCAGTAACATATCCAAACATTCTACTTAAAGGAACTACTGCATTTAAAACATGAGCTTCTTTTCGCTGTCCCATACCTTCCACTTTTCCTCTTCGAGAGTTAATATCGCCCATAACATCTCCCAAATATTCTTCAGGAACTATTACTTCAACCTTCATCATGGGCTCCATCAATACTGGATTTGCTTTTTTACATGCTTGTTGGATTGCCATCGATCCTGCAATTTTAAAAGCCATTTCGGAAGAGTCCACATCATGATACGATCCAAAAACTAATTCAACCCTAACATCTTCAAGGGGGTATCCTGCTAATACACCATTTTTAATAGCTTCTTCCATACCTTTTTTAACAGAAGGAATGTATTCTCGAGGTATTACTCCGCCTACAATCTTATCTTCAAAATGAAACCCTTTTCCAACCTCATTAGGTTCAACATTAATAACAACATGACCATACTGACCTCTTCCACCACTTTGTCGTACAAATTTTATATCTATTTTTTCAACCTTTTTCGTAATTGCTTCGCTAAATGCAACCTGAGGCTTACCAATATGAGCCTGAACTTTAAATTCTCTTAATAATCTATCAATTAAAATTTCTAAATGCAGTTCTCCCATGCCTGAAATTATCGTCTGACCAGTATCTTCATTGGTCGAAAGCTTGAATGTTGGATCTTCTTCGCTAAGTTTTGCTAAAGCTTTTGATAAATTATCCTGTTCAGCTTTACTAACAGGCTCAACTGAAACTTCTACTACCGGTTCTGGGAAATCCATAGATTCTAATAAAATACCATGTTTTTCATCGCAAACTGTATGGCCAGTATTTGTATTTTTTAAACCAACAACAGCAACTATCTCACCAGCTGCAACCTCATCACGTTCTTCTCTTTTATTGGCATGCATTTGCAGAATTCTACTGACTCTTTCTCTTTTGCCAATATTAGAGTTATAAATATAGGATCCTTTATCTAATTTCCCCGAATAGACACGCATATACGTTAGTCTACCAACGAATGGATCTGTCATTATTTTAAATGCAAGGGCACTAAAAGGAGATTCCAAATTAGGTTCTCTCTTAATTTCAACTTCATTATCATTAGGATCATAACCAATCACTTCTCCAACATCTATAGGCGATGGTAAAAAATCTACGATTGCATCTAATAGTCTTTGAACTCCCTTATTTTTAAATGCTGATCCACAAAGCGTGGGAACAAAAGTATTATCAATACATCCTTTTCTTATAGCAGCTTTTAACTCATCTACAGAAATTTCTTCGCCTTCTAAATATTTTTCTAATAAATGCTCATCATAGGCTGCAGTTTCCTCAATAAGATGATGACGCCATTTATTTGCTTCTTCAATCATATCGTGAGGTATATCAGAGTATTCAAATCGAGCGCCTAAAGTTGATTCATTATAAAGTATGGCCTTCATATCTAAAAGGTCTATTATCCCAGTAAATAATTCTCCTGCTCCAATAGGTATAACTATAGGTAAAGGATTAGCGCCTAATCGTTCTTTCATCATTACAAGAACATTAAAATAATCTCCACCAACTCTATCCATCTTATTAACAAAGGCCATCCTAGGAACATTGTATTTGTCTGCTTGTCGCCAGACTGTTTCACTTTGCGGCTCAACACCTCCAACCGCACAAAAGACAGCAACGGAACCATCCAAAACTCTCAATGAACGCTCAACTTCAACAGTAAAATCAACATGCCCAGGTGTATCAATAATATTTATTCTATGATCGTTCCATTCAGCGGTAGTGGCAGCAGAAGTTATTGTAATTCCTCGTTCTTTTTCTTGATCCATCCAATCCATAGTAGCGCCACCATCATGAACCTCTCCTATCTTATGAGTACGCCCTGTGTAAAAGAGTATTCTTTCAGTTAATGTAGTTTTACCTGCATCTATATGGGCCATAATCCCAATGTTTCTTACGATATTTAAATTATTTTTTGACACTTTTCTATTAATCTCACTAATTAATTTCTAAAATGAGCAAAAGCTTTATTTGCCTCAGCCATCCTATGTGTATCTTCTTTTTTCTTAATTGCGCCACCTTCATTATTGGAAGCAGATATAAATTCAGCAGCTAATCTTTCAGACATCGGTTTTCCAGACCTAGCTATGGCTGAATTAATCAACCAATGCGAAGCAAGAAAAAACTTCCGACCTCTAGGCACTTCAATCGGCACCTGGTATGTTGCACCACCAATTCTTCTTGATTTTACCTCAACCATAGGAGATGTATTCTCAATAGCTTTTTCAAATATTTTAATGCCATCAGATTTTGTTCTCTGCTTGATTATATCCAAAGCATTATAAAATATTTTTTCAGCAATACCTTTTTTTCCACCTTTCATCAAATAATTAATAAATTTTGATATAGAAAGATCTTTAAAAACTGGATCAGGTAATATTTTTCTTCTTTCTGGCCTTCTTCTTCTCATAACTAAATTTTCTTATTATTTTGGTTTTTTAGCACCATACCTTGAACGGCTTGTTGTGCGATCAGATACACCTGATGTATCTAATGTTCCTCTTACAATATGATATCTTACACCAGGTAAATCCTTAACACGACCACCTTCAATTAAAACAATCGAGTGCTCTTGCAGGTTATGGCCCTCGCCAGGGATATAAGCTGTAACTTCCATCCCATTAGTTAACCTAACACGCGCAACTTTACGCAAAGCAGAATTAGGCTTCTTAGGTGTGGTAGTATACACACGTGTGCAAACTCCTCTCTTCTGAGGATTTCCCTTTAAAGCCGGAGTAGCTGTTTTCTTTACTAAACGCTTTCTCCCTTTTCGAACTAATTGGTTTATCGTCGGCATATCATTTGCTCAATAGCCAACCAAGTTAAAATATATATTTATATACATCAATTATATTATTCCTTCTGCTATTTAGCTTACCGCTGCACTCATTGAATCATGATCTTCTTCTTTTTCCTCATTATCTCCAACTACTATATTCCTCAAGTTTAGCAGACCTGTACCCGCTGGAATTAACCTGCCGACAGCAACATTTTCTTTCAATCCTCGTAAATAATCTGTTTGGCCTGCAGTAGCAGCATTGGTTAGAACTCTAGTTGTTTCTTGGAATGAAGCAGCTGAGATAAAACTATCTGTATTTAATGAAGCTCTTGTTATACCCATAAGCAATGGTTCAAAAGTCGCTGGTTTAGTCTTTGTATATTTCGCTGGTTTCTTCCCTGCTTCCTTCAGTTCTTTATTATTATCATTAAACTCCTTTTTATCCACCAACATATCTTTCTCATAGTCTGATTCACCAGGGTTAGTTATTCTAACCATTGATAATATCTTATTATTAGCGGCAAAAAATTCGCTTCTATTTATTCTGTCTTTAGGTAAATATTCAGTATCTCCAGACTCAACAACGCTAATTTTCTGCATCATCTGGCGAACTATAACTTCTATATGCTTATCATTAATCTTAACTCCCTGTAAACGATAAACCTCCTGAATTTCATTTACTAAATATTCTCTAGCCTTATTAGCTCCTAGAATTTTTAATATATCCATTGGTGAAGTTGAACCTTCGCAAAGCTGTGTTCCAGCGATTATTCTATCAAGCTCATGAACGATAACATGCTTACCGTAAGGTATTCTATACTTCTTTTTATCGCCATCTTTTGACTCAACAATAATCGTTCTTACCCCTCTTTTGGTCTCCCCAAATTTTACAGTACCATCTATCTCACTAACCACAGATGGATTCTTCGGATTTCGTGCTTCAAATAATTCTGCAACCCTAGGTAATCCTCCAGTTATATCACGTGTTTTACCGATATCCCTAGGAATCTTTACTAGCGTCTGTCCTCTAGAAACTTTTTGTCCATCCATGACAACTAAAGTTGCGCTAACAGGAAGGATTGTTCCTCCAGCAAGTATATTACCCTTATTGTCTTTTATTTCAACTTGTGGACTAAGACGTCTGTCTTTAGCCTCAATGATAACCATCTGTTTTTTCCCGCTCTCCACAGCTTCCACTTGATAAGTGTCCCCTTCAACAAAATCTTTTAAAAATATCAATCCTGTTTTCCTGGCAAGTATTACATCTGTATATGGATCCCACTGAAAGAGAACAGTTCCAGATTTAATTTTTTGACCACTTTTAACCAATATATTTGATCCATAGGGTATATTATATTGAACTAATATTTTATCCTTATCCTTAATAGACACTTTACCATTACGAACCATACAACGATTAACTAATAAACCGCCTTCGTCTTTTGTTTGCGCTATTTCAATATCTTCAGAAAATTCTACTAAACCAGCCCTGTTTGTTTTCATCTCTGATTGTTCAATTATCCGAGTAGCAGTACCTCCAATATGAAAAGTTCTTAATGTTAATTGTGTTCCAGGCTCACCAATACTTTGAGCTGCCTGTATACCAACAGCTGTTCCAAGATCTACTATATCATGAGTAGAAAGATTCCAACCATAACATTTAGCACAAACTCCTCGTGAAGAATCGCATGTCAGAACAGACCTTATTCGTAGATTTTCTACATTTGAATCTGCAATAACTTCTGCTTCTTTATCACCGATAATCTGACCGTTTTTAATTAACTTTTTACCATCTAAAATAAAATCATCAAGAATTGTTCTACCTAATATTCTATCTGCTAGAGGTTCAATAATCTCTTCCCCCTCCTTAAGGTCTGATATAAGAAGCCCATTAATCGTACCACAGTCATTCTCATAAATAACAACATCTTGAGAAACATCAACCAATCTTCTCGTTAAGTAGCCAGCATCAGCTGTTTTAAGAGCTGTATCAGCCAATCCTTTTCTAGCTCCATGAGTAGAAATAAAATACTCTAAAACTGATAAACCTTCTTTAAAGTTTGATATGATAGGAGATTCTATAATTTCTCCCTTACCCCCAGTCATAGATTTTTTCGGCTTAGCCATCAATCCTCTCATCCCGGCTAACTGTTTTATTTGATCTTGACTTCCCCGCGCACCTGAATCTGCCATCATAAATACAGGATTAAAACCTTGTCCATCATTTTTCAATCCATCCATCATAGTTGCAGCAACTTGATTAGTAGCATGAGTCCATATATCAATTACTTTATTGTATCTCTCGCCTTCAGTCAGAATATGACGCCTATACTTATCACTTATACCATCAACCTTTTTCTGTGCATCAGCAATAATATCATCTTTCTGATCAGGAATCATAACATCGCCAATGGAGATTGAGCATCCTCCCTTAGTGGCTGTAGAAAAACCTAAATCTTTAAGATTATCTAAAAATTCAACCGTCTTATGGTTTCCAGCGATCAAATATGATTGATTAATAATTTTAGCTAAGTCACCCTTTGCAATTGTTAAGTCTATAAAACTAAGCTTTTCAGGTACAATTGAATTAAATATTACCCTACCCACTGTAGTCTCTTTATGCCATGAATCATTATGACGAATATTAATTATGGCATGCATATCTACGGATTTATTTTCATAAGCCAATAAAACCTCATCAATCGATGAGAAGGATTTTCCCTCACCTTTAGCACCTTTCAAAGGACGAGTTAAATAATAACAACCTAACACCATATCTTGTGAAGGAACAGAGATAGGTTTTCCATTAGCCGGATGAAGCACATTATGACTTGAAAGCATCAGGACTCGCGCTTCCATCTGGGATTGGGCACTTAATGGAACATGCACCGCCATTTGATCTCCATCAAAATCAGCATTAAATGCCGCACATACTAGAGGATGAAGGTGTATAGCCTTCCCATCAACAAGTATAGGCTGAAACGCTTGTATGCCTAGACGGTGAAGCGTTGGAGCCCTATTTAGCAATACAGGGTGATCCTTTACCACATACTCGAGCACTTTATAGACTATTGGCTCTTGCTTTTCAATCATTAATTTTGCACTTCTTGGTGTTTCACTATAACCTCTTGCCATTAATTCATAAATCATATGAGGTTTAAATAATTCAAGAGCCATGTTCTTAGGTAGTCCACACTCACTCATATTCAAATCTGGCCCAACCACAATCACTGAACGACCAGAATAGTCAACTCTTTTTCCAAGTAAATTTTGTCTAAAACGACCAGTCTTTCCACGTAACATATCTGAAATTGATTTCAATGGCCTTCTCGTTCCACTTCGAATTGCTGTCTTTCTACGACTATTATCAAATAATGCGTCTACAGCTTCTTGTAGCATTCTTTTTTCATTTCTTAGAATAACATCAGGCGCACCTATCTCTATTAACTGTTTCAAACGATTGTTTCGAATAATTATTCGACGATATAAATCGTTTAGGTCACTTGCTGCAAACCTTCCGCCCTCCAAAGGAACAAGAGGTCTTAATTCTGGTGGAATGACTGGTAAGACAGAAATTACCATCCATTCTGGCTGGTTAATTCTTTTCTTCGATAATGCGGGTAAAAAAGTTTTTGTTATTTTGAGTCTATTCAGAGCCTCAGTTCGCTTCTGTTTAGATTTTGAAGTTTCAATCACTTCTTCAAGATTTTTTTTCAACTCAAACAAATTTATTCTTGATAACATTTCTTTTATCGCTTCACCACCCATGGTAGCATAAAAGAAATCATCATTATCTCTTTCTTCTTCGCTAACAGCGTAAAAACCATACTCTCTTTCCAATTCAAAGTATTCCTCTTCATCTAGAAGCTCCATCATTTCTCGCCCACTTTTTCCTGGTTCAATTACTACAAATGTCTCATAATATATTATTCTCTCTAATTCCTTTGTTTTTAATCCTGTTAAATAAGCAAGTTTGCTAGGAATTGATCGTAAATACCAGATATGCACAATTGGAACAGCTAATGTTATATGACCCATCCTCTCACGTCTAACCTTTTTTCTAGTTACCTCAACACCACATCTATCGCATATTATACCACGATAGCGTATTCCCTTATATTTACCACAATGACATTCATAATCTTTAACTGGACCAAAAATTTTCTCACAAAATAATCCATCTTTTTCTGGCTTATATGATCGATAGTTAATTGTTTCTGGCTTTAAAATTTCACCATATGATCTCCCTAGAATCATCTCAGGAGACGCAAGACCAATTGTTATAGATTCATACTTCTTAGATAAATCAACTTTAGATGATTGTATATATGTCAATGTACACCTTCCTAACTAATTTAATTCTACGTCTATACCTAAACCCTGAAGTTCTTTGATAAGAACATTAAAAGATTCAGGGGAACCATATTCAGGTAAATTTTCACCTCGAACAATTGAATTGTAAACCTTTGATCTACCTTCAACGTCATCAGACTTAACTGTTAATATTTCTTGAAGTGTATGAGCTGCTCCATAAGCCTCAAGAGCCCAACACTCCATTTCTCCAAATCTTTGTCCTCCAAATTGAGCCTTACCACCTAGCGGTTGCTGGGTTATTAGAGAATAAGGGCCTGTTGATCTAGCATGCATTTTATCATCAACCATGTGCGCAAGTTTCATCATATATATAACTCCTACTGCAACAGAATTATCATAATATTCACCCGTAATACCATCAATCAACTTGACTTTTCCATCCACAGGTAAACTGGCTTTATTCATTTCAGTTTCGACAAGATCAGGGCTAGCACCATCAAAAGCTGGAGTTTCATATCTCAAGCCTAGTATTTCTCCTGCCCAACCTAACATAGTTTCATATAATTGACCCAAGTTCATACGCGAAGGAACACCAAGAGGATTTAATACTATATCTACTGGAGTACCATCCTCAGTAAATGGCATATCTTCTTCAGGTACAATTGTTGCAACTATTCCTTTATTGCCATGCCTCCCAGCCATTTTATCACCAACTTTAACACGACGCTTATTTGCAACATAAACTTTAGCTAATCTTATAATACCAGGTTGAAGTTCATCACCAACTCGAAGTTTAAATACTTCTCTTTCTAATCTATCTTCAGCTTCTGCCCACTCTCTTCTATATGTTCTCCAAACTGTTTTTATATCTTTCCAAACAGCTACATCCTCAATCCATTTAGTATCCTGTGCAAATCTTTCCATATCAAAAGACTTTAATCTTTTTTCTGTTAACTTCGTTGATTTTTTGATCAAAGTTCTTCCATTAGACATATCTCTAATTCCACCAGATATTTGATTTTTTAACAACCCAAGTAACTTTTTGTCACGGGATTCTTTTAACTCTTCTTTTGTTGTTCGAGCTTCGATTTGTAATTCTTGTATAGCCTTTTTCAATTCTATCCTAGACATTCGAGCTCTTTTTTGGAATAGTTTTGTATTCAACACAACACCTTGAACACCAGGATCAGCTCTACGAGATGAATCCTTTACTTCACCAGCCTTCTCTCCGAAAATAGCTTTTAAAAGTTTTTCCTCAGGCGTTGGATCTGTCTCTCCTTTAGGAGATACCTTACCAATAAGAATATCACCTTCTTGTACTTTTGCACCAATTCTAATTATTCCATTTTCATCTAATTCTCTTGTAGCGTCTTCACTAACATTGGGAATCTCTGCTGTCAATTCTTCTTCACCACGCTTTGTATCTCTTACTTCAAGATCTATCTCGTTAATATGTAAACTGGTAAAAATATCTTCAGATACCAAACGTTCACTAATAACAATAGCATCTTCAAAATTATACCCTCTCCATGGCATAAATGCTACTTTGACGTTATTTCCAAGCGCCAGTTCACCATTATTACAAGATGCTCCATCAGCAACTATATCTCCTTTTTTAACTTTTTGACCTTTTTTTACTAATGGACGTTGATTATGAGAAGAATTTTGATTTGTTCTCCAATACTTTTTTAATGGAAGCTCAACTAGATTTGAACCTGATGACAAAGTTAAATCATCAGGTAAATCACTGGACTTTATTGCTATCCTACTAGAATCAACATAAGATATTTCACCATCGACAGGACAGGTTAGGGCAGAATAAGAATCTTTGGCTACTTTCCGTTCAATACCTGTACCAACTATAGGTGCAGTTGGATTCATTAAAGGAACAGACTGTCTCTGCATATTTGACCCCATAAGAGCACGATTTGCGTCATCGTGTTCTAAAAAGGGAATTAAAGCTGCTGCTACACTTAGAATCTGATTAGGAGAAACATCCATAAATTCAATTTCACTTGTATCTATGATAGGGAAGTCACCTCTAATCCTAGCTCGAACAGAACTATCTAATAATTTACCATCTTTACTCATCCTTGAATCTGACTGAGCAATCATAACCCTATCTTCGTCATCAGCAGATAAATATTCTATTGATTGAGTAGCGACCGAACTTTTTCCTTTTTTTTCTAATAATCTATAAGGCGCTTCAATAAACCCATGCTTATTTATTCTTGCATGGAGAGCTAATGAGGAAATCAACCCAATATTTGGACCCTCAGGAGTTTCAATAGGACAAAGTCTTCCATAATGAGTATAATGAACATCTCGAACCTCAAATCCAGCACGTTCTCTCGTAAGACCGCCTGGACCTAGAGCCGAAATACGACGCTTATGCGTAATTTCTGCAAGCGGGTTTGTTTGATCTCCGAACTGAGAAAGCTGACTAGTTCCAAAAAAAGTATTAATAACTGTAGTTACGACTCGAGAATTAATTAGATCCTGAGGAGTTATAGATTCTGATTCTCTCAAGTTCATTCTCTCATATATTGTTCTCAACATCCTACTAAGGGCTACATTGAACTGGTTTGTTAATAGCTCACCAACTGTTTTTACCCTTCTATTACCCAAATGATCAATATCATCTGGACCCCGCTCACCTTTTCTCATATCTATTAAAAATTGAATTACACAAACAATATCATCCATTGTTAAAACTGTATCATCGACTGGAACATCTAAATCAAACTGTTGATTTAATCTATACCGACCAACCTGACCTAAGTCATATTTCTTAGGACTAAAAAACTGTCTTTCAATAAATTTCTGAGCTGTTTCCAAATTAGGCGGTTCACCTGATCTAATAAGTTGATATACCACACCTAAAGCCTCTTCAGTGCTTCTAGTAGGATCTTTTTCGATTGTATTCAGAAGAAGCATCGATTCAAAATGACGATTCCCATCAACAACTTCAAGATTATAAATCTTATTCTCACGAAGAGTTTCAACACTATTTTCATCTAGGATTGCACCACCTTCATAAAATATCTCCCCTGTTTTTTCATCAATAATATCACTAACAACAGTCATACCGTAATGATCATCCAACCCCTTATTTGATTTCAAAGAAATTCTTTTTATGCAACTAAAAGCATTAAATATATCTTTATTGGTAGAGACACCAAGAGCTCGTAATAACATAGTTACTGGAAATTTTCTTCTTCGGTCTATTATTGCAAACAACGCATCATTTATGTCAGTAGTAAAATCTAACCATGAACCTCTAAAAGGAATGATTCTCGCTTGAAATAATTTTGCCCCATTTGGATGGATTGCCTCGTCAAAAAATACCCCAGGACTTCGATGTAATTGGGAAACGATTACTCGCTCTGCTCCATTTATAACAAATGTGCCTTTTTCTGTCATCGCAGGAATATTACCAAAGTATACATCTTGTTGAATACTTTGAGCAAATTCATTTTTATTATCTTCATCAGTTATATTAAGGGTCAGCCTGACTTTTAAGGGAACTGAATAAGTTACCCCACGATCAATACATTCATCAGGAGAGTATTTAGGTAGCCCTAAGAAGTAATTATTATATTCAAGAATATAATTCCTATGAGAATCCTCTAAAGGAAATACATCTTGAAAAACCCCTTCTAAACCCATATGTCCACGCTCATCTTCAAGAGTATCTAATTGCAAAAATCTCTCAAAAGAATCTTTTTGCAAAGAAAGAAAATCAGGCATATCTACTAAAGATGGTATTTTAGAAAAGGACACCCTATCTGATTTGTTTTTATGTACGTATCCCAAAGAAACCTCCTACTTAGTTCTTATAAATTTTATTATATTTTGAATGAAGAATGTAATTACTATAATACTACTTAAGCTCGACTTCAGCACCAGCCTCTTCAAGCTGCGCTTTTATTTCATCGGCTTCAGCTTGAGGGACACCTTCCTTAATTGGCTTAGGGGCAGAATCAACAAGCTCTTTAGCTTCTTTTAATCCTAAGCTAGTAATTGCTCTTACAGCTTTAATAACATTTATCTTTGATTGACCAGCGCTTGTTAAAACAATATCAAACTCTGATTTCTCATCGGCTCCTCCATCTCCAGAAGCTGCTGGTCCTGCTGCAGCAACAGCTACAGGCGCAGCGGCAGTTACACCAAACTTTTCCTCGATTTCAGAGACAAGCTCTGATATTTCAACCATATTTGCAGATTCTAGGTAAGATAAAACATCTGCTCTTTTAGTTTCAGCCATTATTAATACTCCTTGACTTTAAGTTATTCAGATTTTTCATTTTTTAAACTATTTAATACATTAACAAAATTTCCCATTGGAGAGCTCAATGTGCGCGCTAATTTGGTCATTGGGCTATTCAACATAATTACAAATGTAGATAAAAGCTCGTCCTTTGATGGCAAGCTTGCGAATTTCTTATATTCACTACCTTCTAATACTTTTCCATCAAACAATATCGCTTTGACTTCCGGTTTATCGTGGTCCTTCATAAAACTTTTTAATACTCTAGCTGGCGATGTAGGCTCATCAAAAGAAATCGCAATAGCAGTAGATCCAACTAAATAATCATCAAGTCCTTTAATCTTTATATTATCAGCTGCTAATTTCAACAAAGTATTTTTAGTGACTTTAAATTCGACAGATGCATGAAAAAAGTCTGATCTTAGCTTGTTAATGCTATCAACATCTAAACCTAAGTAATCAGTAAAATATACTGCGCTTGCACTTTCAAGCTTATCGGTAAGATACTTTACTTCATTTATATTTTTTTGACTTGGCATAACTTATATTACTTTATCGATGTTAAATCAACTTTAAAGCCTGGGCCCATAGTTGATGATAATGTTATCTTTTTAATAAACTGACCTTTAGCAGATGCCGGCTTGGCTTTCAATAGAGCTTCATATATTGTACGGACATTTTCGATGAGATCTTTTTCATCAAAAGAAGTTTTTCCAAAGCTTGAATGGATAATACCATTTTTTTCAACTCTTAATTCTACACGACCAGCTTTTAATTCATTTATTGCTTTTTTAAGATCCATTGTAACAGTACCGCTTTTAGGATTAGGCATTAAACCTTTAGGGCCTAAAATTTTACCTAACTTTCCCAATTTTGGCATCATATCTGGAGTTGCAACAATTTTATCGATATCACTCCATCCATTCTTTAATTTTTCAATATAATCATCATTTCCGACAAAATCTGCTCCAGCTTCTTTTGCCTCTTTTTCTTTCGGGCCACGAGCCAAAACTAAAATAACGACCTCACTACCAGTACCACTAGGCAAACTTGTAGTTATTCGAATATTTTGATCAGCATGCCGAGGGTCAACGCCCATATTTAAAGCTATATCTACAGATTCATCAAATTTAGTAAACTTCATATCATTAATCATCGATACAGCTTCTTCTAATGAGTATTCTTTATCTCTATCATATCTTTCATTAATCAATTTTCTATTTTTAGTTAATGACATTTAATTAACCTACCTCTATTCCCATACTTCTTGCAGTTCCACGAATCATTTCTTTGGCTTGATCAATAGTATTAGCATTTAAATCTGCCATTTTTGTCTCAGCAATTTGAGCAAGATCATTCTCACTAACTGTTCCAACTTTATCTCTATTTGGTTCACCGGAACCCTTTTCTATGCCAGCAGCTTTTTTGAGAAGCACTGCAGCGGGAGGCGTTTTGATAATAAATGTAAAACTACGATCTGCAAATACTGTTATCTCTACAGGAATTATCATTCCCATCTGATCTTTAGTTTTATCATTAAATGCTTTACAAAAATCCATAATATTAACACCATGTTGCCCCAAAGCTGGACCAACTGGAGGTGCTGGATTTGCTTGTCCAGCAGGTATTTGCAACTTTATAAAACCAATTTCTTGCTTGGGTGCCATATTATATTATTCCTTTTCAACCTGTAGATAATCTAATTCAACTGGTGTTGGTCTACCAAAAATACTAACAGATACTTTTAATTTTTGCTTTTCTTCATTTACTTCTTTGACAAAACCAGAAAATTCCATAAAAGGCCCATCTGTAACTTTAACATGATCCCCTACTTTAAATAATGAAGTAACAACTTCTTTATCTTTAGAACCTTCAACAACCCCCAGTATACGGTTTACTTCATCATTTTTAAGAGACTGAGGATTCCCTTGCGGCCCAACAAAACTCATCACTCCTGTAAGATTTTCAATTAAATATTTAACCTCTTTATCCATATCCATTTTAATCAGTAAATATCCTGGGAAAAAAACTTTGTTCTTTACCTTTTTTTTACCATCCTTCATTTCTATTATATTTTCAGATGGTACAAATACTTGATCTACCATTGAAGAAAATCCTTCGCGATCTACTTCATACATTAAAGAATCACGAATTTTTTTTTCTTTTCCAGATATAACTCTAAGTGAATACCAATCCATTATAATATCACGCTTAATATTTTAGACAAGAATAGGTCCGCAAAAAATAAATACAAACCTAAAATCAATGTAAGAGTAATTACAACATATGTAGACCCTCTTAACTCATCCCATGTTGGCCATGAAACCTTTTTCATTTCAAAATCAACATCAGAAATAAATGACTTCAGTTTCCTTATCATTCTAGTTCCATCTTTTAGAAATATAAATTCTGCAGGAGTGGCAGGAATCGAACCCGCAACCCCCGGTTTTGGAGACCGGTGCTCTACCTAGTTGAGCTACACTCCTATTAGATTTAAGTGCCCTATTTAAATTTTTCATAAACAATTTATTTAGATTCTTTAAATATCACGTGCTTACGAACTATAGGATCATACTTTTTATATTCAACACGATCAGGGTGCAATCGTTTGCTTTTTGTAAATACATACCTATATCCAGTACCGGCTGTACTTTCTAATTGTATAATGGTTCTTTTGCTATTACCAGCCATTCTATTCCTTTATTTCTGTAACCACACCAGCGCCAACTGTTCGACCACCTTCACGGATCGCAAAACGTAATTCCTTATCCATTGCGATACTTGTAATTAACTCTACATCCATTTCTACGTTATCTCCTGGCATTACCATTTCTGTTCCTTCTGGCAATGTCACTACACCCGTAACATCTGTTGTACGAAAATAAAACTGTGGACGATACCCATTAAAAAATGGAGTGTGGCGACCACCTTCATCTTTCTTTAACACATACACGTTTGCTTTAAATTTTGTATGAGGTGTAATACTACCTGGCTTTACTACAACCTGCCCACGCTTCAAATCTTCTTTATCAACACCACGGAGTAGCAACCCCGCATTATCTCCTGCCTGACCTTGATCAAGAAGCTTGCGGAACATCTCTACTCCAGTTACTACTGATTTCGTATCAGAATCCATACCAATAATATCAACTTCATCACCAACATTTATAATTCCTCTTTCAATACGACCTGTGCCAACCGTTCCACGACCAGTAATGCTAAACACATCCTCTACTGGCATTAAAAAAGGACGTTCTACATCACGTTTTGGCTCTGGAATAAATGAATCGCAAGCTGCCATTAATTCTGTAATGCATTTTGTCGCATTTTCATCACTAGAATTATTTAATGCTTCCAATGCGCTTCCCTTGATAATAGGAGTATCATCACCAGGAAAATCATATTCATTAAGCAAATCACGTAATTCCATTTCTACCAATTCAACTAATTCTGGATCATCTACCTGATCTGTCTTATTCATAAAAACAACAATACTTGGAACATTAACCTGACGTGCTAATAAAACATGCTCTCTTGTCTGAGGCATAGGACCATCTGCTGCACTTACCACCAAAACTCCACCATCCATTTGAGCTGCACCAGTTATCATATTTTTTATATAATCTGCGTGTCCAGGACAATCTACATGCGCATAATGTCGATTCTCAGTCTCATATTCTACATGAGCTGTTTGAATCGTGATACCACGTTCACGTTCTTCAGGAGCATTATCAATACTATCAAATGATCGAACCTCGCTCAAACCGCGAGCACTTTGCGTTTGAGTAATCGCTGCTGTTAAAGTTGTTTTACCATGATCAACATGGCCTATCGTGCCAATATTTACATGGGGTTTTGTACGTTCAAATTTTGCTTTAGACATATTATTTATTCTCCTTAATTAAATTTAGGAAGCCTTTCCATGTACTTGTTCGATAATTTCTGCTTCAATTTTCGATGGCACACGTTGATAATTTGAAAATTCCATATGAAATACTGCACGACCTTGAGTCAATGATCTTAAATCAGTAACATATCCAAACATTCTACTTAAAGGAACTACTGCATTTAAAACATGAGCTTCTTTTCGCTGTCCCATACCTTCCACTTTTCCTCTTCGAGAGTTAATATCGCCCATAACATCTCCCAAATATTCTTCAGGAACTATTACTTCAACCTTCATCATGGGCTCCATCAATACTGGATTTGCTTTTTTACATGCTTGTTGGATTGCCATCGATCCTGCAATTTTAAAAGCCATTTCGGAAGAGTCCACATCATGATACGATCCAAAAACTAATTCAACCCTAACATCTTCAAGGGGGTATCCTGCTAATACACCATTTTTAATAGCTTCTTCCATACCTTTTTTAACAGAAGGAATGTATTCTCGAGGTATTACTCCGCCTACAATCTTATCTTCAAAATGAAACCCTTTTCCAACCTCATTAGGTTCAACATTAATAACAACATGACCATACTGACCTCTTCCACCACTTTGTCGTACAAATTTTATATCTATTTTTTCAACCTTTTTCGTAATTGCTTCGCTAAATGCAACCTGAGGCTTACCAATATGAGCCTGAACTTTAAATTCTCTTAATAATCTATCAATTAAAATTTCTAAATGCAGTTCTCCCATGCCTGAAATTATCGTCTGACCAGTATCTTCATTGGTCGAAAGCTTGAATGTTGGATCTTCTTCGCTAAGTTTTGCTAAAGCTTTTGATAAATTATCCTGTTCAGCTTTACTAACAGGCTCAACTGAAACTTCTACTACCGGTTCTGGGAAATCCATAGATTCTAATAAAATACCATGTTTTTCATCGCAAACTGTATGGCCAGTATTTGTATTTTTTAAACCAACAACAGCAACTATCTCACCAGCTGCAACCTCATCACGTTCTTCTCTTTTATTGGCATGCATTTGCAGAATTCTACTGACTCTTTCTCTTTTGCCAATATTAGAGTTATAAATATAGGATCCTTTATCTAATTTCCCCGAATAGACACGCATATACGTTAGTCTACCAACGAATGGATCTGTCATTATTTTAAATGCAAGGGCACTAAAAGGAGATTCCAAATTAGGTTCTCTCTTAATTTCAACTTCATTATCATTAGGATCATAACCAATCACTTCTCCAACATCTATAGGCGATGGTAAAAAATCTACGATTGCATCTAATAGTCTTTGAACTCCCTTATTTTTAAATGCTGATCCACAAAGCGTGGGAACAAAAGTATTATCAATACATCCTTTTCTTATAGCAGCTTTTAACTCATCTACAGAAATTTCTTCGCCTTCTAAATATTTTTCTAATAAATGCTCATCATAGGCTGCAGTTTCCTCAATAAGATGATGACGCCATTTATTTGCTTCTTCAATCATATCGTGAGGTATATCAGAGTATTCAAATCGAGCGCCTAAAGTTGATTCATTATAAAGTATGGCCTTCATATCTAAAAGGTCTATTATCCCAGTAAATAATTCTCCTGCTCCAATAGGTATAACTATAGGTAAAGGATTAGCGCCTAATCGTTCTTTCATCATTACAAGAACATTAAAATAATCTCCACCAACTCTATCCATCTTATTAACAAAGGCCATCCTAGGAACATTGTATTTGTCTGCTTGTCGCCAGACTGTTTCACTTTGCGGCTCAACACCTCCAACCGCACAAAAGACAGCAACGGAACCATCCAAAACTCTCAATGAACGCTCAACTTCAACAGTAAAATCAACATGCCCAGGTGTATCAATAATATTTATTCTATGATCGTTCCATTCAGCGGTAGTGGCAGCAGAAGTTATTGTAATTCCTCGTTCTTTTTCTTGATCCATCCAATCCATAGTAGCGCCACCATCATGAACCTCTCCTATCTTATGAGTACGCCCTGTGTAAAAGAGTATTCTTTCAGTTAATGTAGTTTTACCTGCATCTATATGGGCCATAATCCCAATGTTTCTTACGATATTTAAATTATTTTTTGACACTTTTCTATTAATCTCACTAATTAATTTCTAAAATGAGCAAAAGCTTTATTTGCCTCAGCCATCCTATGTGTATCTTCTTTTTTCTTAATTGCGCCACCTTCATTATTGGAAGCAGATATAAATTCAGCAGCTAATCTTTCAGACATCGGTTTTCCAGACCTAGCTATGGCTGAATTAATCAACCAATGCGAAGCAAGAAAAAACTTCCGACCTCTAGGCACTTCAATCGGCACCTGGTATGTTGCACCACCAATTCTTCTTGATTTTACCTCAACCATAGGAGATGTATTCTCAATAGCTTTTTCAAATATTTTAATGCCATCAGATTTTGTTCTCTGCTTGATTATATCCAAAGCATTATAAAATATTTTTTCAGCAATACCTTTTTTTCCACCTTTCATCAAATAATTAATAAATTTTGATATAGAAAGATCTTTAAAAACTGGATCAGGTAATATTTTTCTTCTTTCTGGCCTTCTTCTTCTCATAACTAAATTTTCTTATTATTTTGGTTTTTTAGCACCATACCTTGAACGGCTTGTTGTGCGATCAGATACACCTGATGTATCTAATGTTCCTCTTACAATATGATATCTTACACCAGGTAAATCCTTAACACGACCACCTTCAATTAAAACAATCGAGTGCTCTTGCAGGTTATGGCCCTCGCCAGGGATATAAGCTGTAACTTCCATCCCATTAGTTAACCTAACACGCGCAACTTTACGCAAAGCAGAATTAGGCTTCTTAGGTGTGGTAGTATACACACGTGTGCAAACTCCTCTCTTCTGAGGATTTCCCTTTAAAGCCGGAGTAGCTGTTTTCTTTACTAAACGCTTTCTCCCTTTTCGAACTAATTGGTTTATCGTCGGCATATCATTTGCTCAATAGCCAACCAAGTTAAAATATATATTTATATACATCAATTATATTATTCCTTCTGCTATTTAGCTTACCGCTGCACTCATTGAATCATGATCTTCTTCTT
>CAYTYA010000005.1:45059-47451 GCA_964442015.1 uncultured bacterium | reverse complement strand
AAAGCCGCTGAAGGTAGCTTATTACGTTTATTTATGTCAATAAATAATAACTTTTAATTGTATGCTAATTTTCTGTACTTAAATCAGCTAAAAAACCTTTTGAAATGGTATAAAGAACTTTTCCTTTTAATGTTTCTCCAACAAAAGGTGAATTTTTAGATTTGGAAAAAATATTTTTTTCATTAAACACCCACTCCACTGCAGGATCAACTATTGTTAATTCTAAATGAGAACCTATTTCAAATAAATTATTATTGAAACCCATAATATCTCTAGGGTTTTTCGTAATAAGCTTAATTGTTTGGGTAATGGGTAAACCTAAAATTTTATTTATAACTCCAAAACAACTTTCTAAACCAATCATACCATAAGGAGCCATATCAAATGAAGCTTCCTTTTCTTCAATAGTATGCGGAGCATGGTCGGTAGCAATACAATCAATCGTTCCATCTTTTATACCCTTAATAAGAGCTTTCCGATCATTCTCAGAACGGATAGGTGGTGCAACTTTAAAATTAGTATTATATCCAGAAAGCGCTTGATCGTTAAAATACAAATGATGAGGTGTGACTTCTGCTGATATTTTAGGATTAATTTTTTTCATTCTTTTTATATGAGATAAAGCTTTACTTGTGGAAACATGAGGAACATGAATTTTTGCATTTACAAGATTTGCTAGTTCAAGATCTCTCTGAACCATAATAGATTCTGACAAAGATGGATTGCCTTTAAGGCCAAGTTTTATTGAATTAACCCCTTCATTCATTACGCCATTATTACGTAAACATTCATCCTCTGCATGATTAATTACTGGAATATCAAACATAGAAGTATATTCTAAGGCTAATCGCATAATTTGAGCATCCGATATAGGAAGTCCATCATCACTTATAGCAACAGCTCCTTCTTTAATCATCCCCTGTATTTCAGTTAAATCTTCACCTTTTTGATATTTAGTTACTGCCCCAATAGGATGAATAAATATCGGGGATTTAGTAGATTTATCAACTATAAAGTTTATTGCCTCAGGTGAATCTAGAGGTGGGCTGGTATTTGGCATAGCACAAACACGAGTGAATCCACCTGCTAATGCTGCGAGAGAACCAGTTTCTAACGTCTCTTTATCTTCTTGTCCAGGTTCTCTAAAATGAACATGAACATCGCAGAATCCATGAGTAATCACTAAACCATTACAATCAATTATACTTACATTATTATCATTGATTTTTGGACCCATTGCTGCAATCTTATTTTTTTCAATTAATATATCAGCTTTTTTCAACTTATCTGAATTTGGATCAAAAATTTTTCCACCTTTAAGTAATAACTTTTTTGGTATTTTTTTAAGATTCATTTTGATTTCCACCTAAAAATAGATATAAAATGGACATCCTCGAGGCTACTCCATTTAGGACCTGATCTAAAATAATTGCTGATTTTCCATCAGCAACAGCACTTTCAATCTCCACACCACGATTCATTGGACCAGGATGCATTATAATTATTTCTTTATTATGTTTTTGTAATCTTTCATTTGTTATGCCAAATAAATTCCTATATTCTCTCACTGAAGGAAATAATCCTCTATCCATCCTCTCTAACTGAATTCTCAAGACATTAATTGCATCCGCCCAATCTAATGTTTCATCAAGGCTATGTGTAGTCTTCACTCCTAATGAATGTATATCATGCGGAACTAGTGTCGGAGGACCGCAAACCATTACTTCAGCTCCCATATTATTTAAACCATATATATTACTTCTAGCCACACGACTATGAGCAATATCTCCAATAATTCCTATTTTGAGTCCTTTAATCTTTCCAAAACATTCTTTTAAACTAGTCATATCAAGAATAGCTTGTGTTGGATGTTCATGGGTTCCATCTCCTGCATTTATAACAACAGAATCAATATATTTTGTTAAATGTAATGAAGAACCAGGGCTTGGATGTCTCATAACTACTGCATCAATTTTCATTGCTTCAATATTTTGAACAGTATCTTTAAAACTTTCACCTTTTTTTAAGCTGCTTGATGAGGCTGAAAAATTAACAGTATCTGCACTTAAACGTTTTTGAGCCAATTCAAAGCTTATGCGAGTACGTGTTGAATTTTCAAAAAAAAGATTTACAATAGTTTTTCCCTGTAAAGAAGGAACTTTTTTTATTGGTCTATCAAGAATTTCTTTAAAGCTAAAAGATGTTTCTATTATTTTTGCTAAATCATCAGCAGGGAAATGCTCAAGACCTAAAAGATGTTTTTGCTTCATCATGGTTTACCTAATTCATCATGTTTTATAATTATCACGGCATCTTTTTTATCCGTTTCTTCTAATCGTACTGCAATATGTTCGCCATCATTAGTCGGAATATTTTTACCTACATAATCAGC